>JAWWPV010000577.1:0-3208 GCA_033854775.1 Trebonia sp. | reverse complement strand
CAGGTCGGAAGAAAGATTGAAGATGCGGTCGAGCTCGTCTTGCGCCCTGACTCGCCGCGCCGCGTTAACCCCGAGCGCGCCGGCGAGGGCGGCGAGGACGAGGCCGGCGGCGAGGATGATCCAAGGCAGGACCGCCGCGGCGCCCTGGACCGGTTCCTGCGGCAGGGCGACGTCGAATCGCTGTCCCGCCTCCGTGAACGTGTTCCGCACGGCTGCCGTGCCCCCAAGATCTCCAGCGGGGGTGCCGCCGACGGTGAGCTGCACCGGCGCCGTGTCTGTAGCCGCTGCGCGCAACGAGGGTTCCGACACGAACAACGCCACGAACGCCGGTTTGACGACTCTCCCGGTGAGGCTCGGAGCGAACCTGATGAGAAAGAGCCCCTCCTCGCCGTCTCGTAGGGTTGCCAGAGGGGTTGCGCGTACCTCATCAAGCGCGCTCGCTCGGGTCAGTGCGGCAGCCACGCCCGATTCGCCGCCGAGATCGATCCCGGGCACCGCCATGGGTGGGATGCCGGAGACGAGAGTTGCCGGCAGATAGGAGGACCGCGAGCCGACGGGCACGATCCTGAGTTGCCGGTCGATTGTGACGATGGGGTTGCCGGTCCGCCGCTCGTACGCGGCACGCTGCGAAGCCGGAACCTGCTCGACCCACGCAGCGGCGGGGAAGCCTGCCGGGCTGAGCCATCTCGATGCGTTGCTTTCGAACTCCCCGCTCGTGACCCGGTTCCCAGCGACACTTACCATGAACCGGCTGAGGCTCTCGGCGAGGGAGGATCCTTGCTCGACGCGCCCGCGGATCTGGGCGGCCGCGACCTCGGCGCGGTGCTCGGAGATTAGTCGGGCGTCTCGCTCGCCGAGCAGGCGGGTCCCGAAGAAAGCCGCAACGATCAATCCGAGGACCAACGCTACTGGTGCAATCTGCCGAGCCCGCACGCTCCTTACGCCCCGGTCGGGAAACGAGACCATTCTCCTCCTTCGCCGTCACCGCGGGAAGGCGCGTCCTTGGACGTGGGCGCACGGTGCGCTAGCGTGACGGTTAGCCGCTCGAGAAGGGGCACCCAGAGTGAAGACTTGGCCGTCTGCGGCCTTCTCGGCGGTTCTCCTTGCCGGGAGCGCCGTCGGAGACCAACCGGCTTCCGTCTGGAAGAACGTCACCCGCGCCGAACCCTCTCCCGTCCGGATAGGCATCGTCCTCAATGCCCCCGGCGAGTAATCTCGATGACGGACCAGTCCAATACCCCACCCGCCGGCGCTTTCCGCCGTCCGATGACCCGCAGGTCGTTCCTGAGGTCCGCGGCAGCGGTGGGCGTGGGGGCGCCGTTCGCGGGAGCGGTGATCGCGGCCTGCGGCCCAGCCGCGCCCTCCAATCAGCTGCTCGTTGCGGCACCGACGACCCCTCCCAGTCTCGACTGGGAGCTCGTGTTCGGCAAGGAGGTGTACGACCACATCTTCAACTTGAACGACCGTCTGACCCGCTGGAAGCAGATTCCGGCGCCCGGCGAGCCAGGCGGCTTCGACCTCGCTTGGCAGGCCGACAACTTCGACGAGATCACCGAGCCGCGCATGGCCGAGGGCTGGGAGGTCACCAACGGTGGGAGGACCTACACCTTCTCGCTCCGAAAGGGGTGGCCAAGCCACGCCGGGAACGAGTTCACCGCCGCGGACGTGAAGTGGACGTTCGACCGAAGCTTCGCGCTGCACGGCATCACGAGCTTCTACAACGCCCTCTCCACGATCGAGCGACCCGAAGATGTGAAGGTCCTGGACAAGCACACGGTCCGCATCGAGCTGGCGGAGCCGGGGCCGGACCTGCTCCTCACAATGAGCACATTCTGGCGTGTGATCGCCGACTCCAAGCTGGCGAAGAGCCACGCGACCTCCAGTGATCCCTGGGCGAAGCGTTGGCTGAAGAACCACGACGCGGGCTTCGGTCCGTTCAAGCTCGATGACCTCAGCCCCGGTCGCCATGTCGTCTGGGTGGCCCACAAGGAGCATCCGTTCCCTCCCAAGCTCGACCGGATCACGTTCAGGGAGGTGCCGGAGTCGTCCAGCCGGCTCGCCATGCTGATGACCGGAGAAGCGCAGGTCGCTCAGTACTTGTTGCCCACAGACATGCGACAGGTACAGAACAGCAATGACTTGCGCCTATGGAACTTCCAGGGCTACGTCATCGCGTCGTGCACCATGGACCCGATGTACCCGCCGCTTGACGATGTCCGGGTCCGGCAGGCCCTGTCATACGCGACGCCCTATCCTCAGATCCTCGAGAAGGTCTACCGAGGGTTTGCCGGGCCGGCTCACGGCCCGCTCTCGGACCACGCCGCCGGGTTCAACCCTGGCCTGCGCACGTACACCTACGACCCCGAACGGGCGCGCGAGCTTTTGCGGGAGGCCGGCCGTGGGAACGGGTTTAAGACGACGTTGGCCTACAGCACCGCGGAGCCGCTCGGAGAGCCTGTAGCCGCTCAGCTCCGCAGCGCCTTCACAGACGTTGGAGTGACGCTTGAGCTCGAGGCGCTGCCGCCCTCGACGTACACGGACGCGCTGTTCACTGGCAAGCGGCCAATGTTCTTCCAGACCTTTGGGGCCGATTCGCCAGACCCCGCCTACGCGCTGGGGGTCTTTTATCAGTCGAAGAGCTCCAACAATTGGGGCGGGTACAAGAGCGCCGCGACCGACGCCTGCTTGGCCAAGGCCGGGCGCCCCCAACTCGATTGGGACCAGCGAGTCGAGGAGCACAAGCGCTGTACGAAGATAATCGTGCACGATGCCCCTTGGCTCTGGATCGCGCAGCCCGGCTTCCAGGTGAGCACGCGTAGGAACTTGACCGGGATCAACTGGTATGCCGGCGAGGGGGCCGACTGGTCCAACGTCGGCTACACGAGCTGACTTGGGGGCGGGGCAGCTGTTGTAGCAGCGCCTCACTAGCCCTGGCAGTCCATGGCTGACCGGCGCCGGAATGGGAAGGCGCCTTCTGACCTGGCACCATAGGGTTGTCTAGATCCTTACCTGTCCGGGAGTTCCCGGCCACGGCGGCCGGTTAAGGGCGGCTGCTGGACTGGCTGGGCGGGTTCGGAACCGTCTGCCTGGCCGGCATCGAAGGCATCGGAAGCTACGGCGGTGACTTTGTCTCGTCCCGTCACCGCGGCCGGTATCCGGGTCGCCGAGGCCGACCCGCTCCGACCGTCAGGACCGCCGCCGGGCGGGT
>JAWWPV010000576.1:0-4657 GCA_033854775.1 Trebonia sp. | reverse complement strand
GCTGCTCGCGCAGCGGACCGGGGTTGAGCAGCAGGTCGCCGTTGACGTCGACGCCGCGGCGGCCGCGATGCGCAGCTGGAAGTACCTGGCGGACGCCGCCGCCGCGCGGCCGCCTGGCGGGGCGGCGCCTGGTCCGCGGCTGTTCTTCGCGACCGAGGACGAACGGTGGGTCTTCCTGCACCGCCGGGCCGCCCACCACGCCGCCCGGCAGGAGCGGGTGCTCGGCAGCGGCCCTTCCGACCGCGAGGTCGCCGAGGCGGTGCGCCGCTGGAAGGGCGCCGAACTTGAAGAGGCGATCGTCGCGGCGGACGCGTGCGCCGCGCTGGTGCGCAGCCACGAGGAATGGGCCGCGCACGAGCAGGCGGCCGCGGTCGCCGAGCTGCCGCTGCTTGAGGTCATCAGGATCGGCGACAGCGACCCGGAGGCCGCCGGCCACGGCGACCGCCCGCTCGGCGGGGTGCGCGTGCTCGACGTCACCCACGTGCTGGCCGGGCCGACCTGTGCGCGCACGCTCGCGGAGCACGGGGCGGACGTGCTGCGAATCGGGCCGGGCTCGTCCGGTGACCGCAACCCCATGCAGCGCGACACCGGCCACGGCAAGCGCTCGGCCGTGCTCGACCTCAAGAGCGCGGACGGCGCGGCTACGCTGCGCACCCTGATCGGCGGCGCGGACGTGTTCTCGCAGGGCTACCGGCCCGGCGCGCTGGCTGGCCTCGGCTTCGCGCCGGAGGGGGTCGCCGCGCTGCGGCCGGGGATCGTCTACGTGACCATGTCCGCGTTCGGCACCCGGGGCCCCTGGCAGGACCGGCGCGGCTACGACAGCGTGGTCCAGTCGGTGAGCGGGTTCTGCGACGAGGTCGCGGTCGACGGCGAGCCCCGGTTCCTGCCGGTCAGCGCGCTTGACTACGTCACCGGGTACCTGGCCGCGTTCGGCGCGCAGGTCGCGCTGGCCCGGCGCGCCGCCGAGGGCGGCAGCTACCACGTCCAGCTGTCACTGGCGCAGACCGGCCGCTACCTGGCCGGGCTGCCGCGCACCTCCCCGGCGGAGCGCGCCGGCCTCCCCGCCGAGCTGCCGGCCGGGCGGCTGGCCGAGCTGCTGACGGAGACCGACACGCCCTTCGGGCGGCTGCGCCACCTGGCGCCCGCCGCTGTCATGTCCCGCACGCCGCCGCAGTGGGACCGGCCGACCGTTCCGATGAACCACGACCGGCCGGCCTGGGAATGAGACGCGGGCCGCGTCGCGAAGACGCGGGCCGCGCCGCGCCGCGGGGGCCGCAGAAGTGCCGCGCAGGACGCAAGAGTAATGCCTTCGCCGGCTTGAGCAGGCCGCAGTCGTTCGGTACCGGGAATTTGACTTTCTTATCGCACACGCGAAGGGTGGAAAAAGTGGGATTGCAGATTCTGGCGCTGCCGTCGGGGCTTGTGCCCTCGGCGCATGACGCCGCGGTGACCTACCAGCGGAACTGGGACAAGCACCGGAAGCTGCCGATGATCATGTTCGTGATCATCGGCGGTGACCGGCCCATCATGGTCGACACGGGAACCCCGGACGCGGGCTTCGTCCGCGAGCACTTCGGGTACACGTTCGAGCGTCCCGGCAGCGAGGACCCGCTGCTCCAGCTCAACGGCGCGGGGGTTGACCCGGCCGACATCCGTGACGTGATCTTCACCCACCTGCACTGGGACCACTGCTCGAACGTCGAGCTGTTCCCCAACGCCCGGTTCACGGTGCAGGACGAGGAGCTGCGGTACGCGGTCAGCCCGATCCCGCTGCACCGCCGCGCCTACCAGCACCTGCCGCGGACCGCGCCGCCCTGGCTGCCGGTGCTCGGCCGGCTCAGCCCGGTGAGCGGCGCGGTCGAGATCGCCCCCGGGGTCAGCACCGTTCCCCTGTCCGGGCACACCCCCGGCTCCCAGGGAATCCTCGTCGAGACCGACAAGGGCGACTACCTCATCGCCGGCGACTGCCTGGACAGCTACGATAACTGGTACGCCAGCGGCGGCGACGGCGTCCCGCACGTGCCGTCGTGGTCATTCACGGATGTCATCCAGTTTGACGAGAGCTTCCGCCGCATCGAGTCACTCGGCTGCGAGCCCATCCCTAGCCACGACGAGCGCGTCCTGGCGACCCGGGTCTTCGGCTGAGCGGCCCGCGTCGGCCATTGACGATAGGGTTCGCAGGTGATTGACAACGCGCAGGCGCTCCCGCTGTACCACCAGGTCGCGGGCGTCCTCCGGCAGCGCATCGAGGACGGGATCTATCCCGTTGGCGGCAAGCTGCTGAGTGAAGACGAACTGGCCACCGAATTCGAGGTAAGCCGCGCGACCATCAGGCAGGCCGTCGGCGAGCTCGTGATGGAGGGCCTCGTCGTGCGCAGGCAGGGGCGCGGCACCTACGTGGAAGCACGGGACGTGAACGTCCTGCAGCAGCGCTTCCGCGGGTCGCTCGGTGACCTGATTAACGAGTCGCAGCGGGCGAAGACGCGCAACGTCGACGTGGCTCACGACGCGCCCATCCCGATGCACATCGCGGAGGCGCTGCAACTGGAGAGCCCGCAGGGGACGATCGTCAAGCGCACCAGGACCATCGACGGCCAGCCGTTCGCGCTCACGGTCACCTACCTGCCGCCCGACCTCGGCAAGACGATCACTCCCGCCGGGCTGCGGCGCAAGGCGCTGATGGAACTGCTGATGGACACCGGGATCAGCCTGAGCAGCGCCTCGCAGTCGATCCGGGCGCAGCTCGCTGACCTTGAGGTCTGCTCGCAGCTCGACGTCGAGCTCGGCGCCGCGGTGTTGTTCGTCGAGCGGATCGTGCACGATACGACGGGACGCCCCGTCGAGTACGTGCGCTCCTGGTACCGGGGTGACCGCTATGAGTACGCGGTGACCCTCGACCTGGCCCTGGACGCGGACGGGAACCCGTACCGGAAGCTCGCGTAACTCCCCTTCAGGCCGCGGCCGCGGCGAGGGCGGCGCGGGCCATGGTGTGCAGGAGGCCGGCCACGGCCTCGGTAGGTAGCTCGCTCGCGCTGTGCGGGGTCGAGTTGAGCAGGCCGAACATCGCGTGGACGGTGGTACGCAGGCTCGCCTGGGCCGCGTGCGGTGACAGCTCGCTCAGGACCGTGACCCACTCCTCCACGTACAGCCGCTGCAGGCGGCGGATCTGCCGCCGCGCGGGCTCCGGCACGTTGGCCAGCTCCCGGCCCTGCACGGTGATCAGGTCGGGCTGGCTGAGCGCGAAGCTGATGTGCCAGCGCAGCAGCGCGTCGAGTGCCTCCTGGGCGTCGGCGGCGGCCGATGCGCGGCGCCCGCCCTCGTCAAGAAGCCGCTCGCTGATGTCGAGCAGCATCTGCGACAGGACAGCTTCCTTGCTGGGAAAGTGCCGGTAGATGCCGGGGCCTGACATGCCGGCGGCCGACCCGATGTCGTCGATGGAAACGCCGTGAAAGCCGCGCTGCGCGAACAACGCGGCCGCGGCGCTCATGATCTCCTCGCGCCGCTGCTTGCTGCGCACGCGGGTCGCGCCCGGACGCTCTGGCGACTGCATCTGGGCGCCCGCGGGGGAACCGACGGCACGCATGCTCCCATACTAGACGCTCTCAGTTAGCGTGCGTTAACATATAATCCTCTCTGTAGAGTCAATCTGCGATTGTTGCCTAACATCGAAGGGTAGCGGTGGCATGATTCCCGAGGCGCCCGTACTGCGGAGCCGGGTGGATCCCGCCAGTGCGGCGTTCACCCGCGACAGCGCGGCGAACGCCGCGCTGGTTGCCGAGCTCAGGCGAAAGCTGGCCGAGGTCGGCCGCGGTGGCACGGAACGGGCACGCGAGCGGCATACCGCCCGCGGCAAGCTGCTTCCCCGCGACCGCGTGCACGCGCTGCTCGATCCCGGCGCGCCGTTCCTTGAGCTTTCACCGCTCGCGGCGGACGGGCTGTACGACGGTGACGCGCCCGCCGCGGGCATCATCACCGGGGTGGGCCGGGTCAGCGGCCGCGAGTGCGTGATCGTCGCCAACGACGCGACCGTCAAGGGCGGCACCTACTACCCGATGACGGTCAAGAAGCACCTGCGCGCGCAGGAAGTCGCGCTGCACAACCACCTGCCGTGCCTCTACCTGGTCGACTCGGGCGGCGCGTTCCTGCCGTTGCAGGACTCGGTCTTCCCCGACCGTGAGCACTTCGGGCGGATCTTCTACAACCAGGCGCAGCTGTCCTCGCTGGGGATTTCGCAGATCGCGGCGGTGCTCGGGTCGTGCACGGCCGGCGGGGCGTACGTGCCGGCGATGAGCGACGAGGCCGTGATCGTGCGGAACCAGGGGACGATCTTCCTCGGCGGCCCGCCGCTGGTGAAGGCCGCCACCGGGGAAGTCGTCTCCGCCGAGGACCTTGGCGGCGGTGACCTGCACGCGCGGGTGTCCGGGGTAACCGACCACCTGGCCGCCGACGACCTCGACGCGCTGCGGATGGTGCGGTCGATCGTCGCCACGCTGGCGCCGCGCGCCGCCCGCCCCTGGTGAAGGCCGCCACCGGTGAGGTCGTGACGGCCGAGGAGCTGGGCGGCGGCGAGCTCCACGCACGCGTGTCGGGTGTCACCGACCACCTCGCGGAGGACGACGCGCACGCGCTGCGGATCGTCCGGAACATCGCGGCCACG
>JAWWPV010000575.1:0-12041 GCA_033854775.1 Trebonia sp. | reverse complement strand
CGCACAAGGACCTGCGCCGCGCCCGCGCCGCCGCGCAGAACATCGTGCCGACCTCCACCGGCGCCGCCAAGGCGACCAGCCTGGTCATCCCCGAGCTCAAGGGCAAGCTCGACGGCACCTCGCTGCGGGTACCGGTGATCACCGGCTCCATCACCGACCTGGTCGTCGAGACCAGCCGCGACGTCACCAAGGACGAGGTCAACGCCGCCTACAAGGCCTCCGCCGAGGGTGAGCTCAAGGGCGTCCTCTACTACACCGAGGACGAGATCGTCTCGACCGACATCGTCGGCTCGCCCGCCTCGTGCACCTTCGACTCCAAGCTGACCATGGTCATGGCCGGCAACCAGGTGAAGGTACTCGGCTGGTACGACAACGAGGCGGGCTTCTCCAGCCGGCTCGTCGACCTGACCGCGCTCGTCGCGTCCCACCTCTAAGGGCCACGGGAGCATGCAGAGCATCGACGACATCGAGGTCAGCGGCCGACGCGTGCTGGTGCGGTCCGACCTCAACGTCCCACTGGACAAGTCCGGCAGCGGGGCGATCACTGACGACGGGCGCATCCGCGCCTCGCTGCCGGTGATCAAGAAGCTGGCAGAGCGCGGCGCGCGGGTCATCGTCATGGCCCACCTCGGCCGGCCGAAGGGCGAGGACTTCGCCGAGCGCGCCGCCGGCGGCCCGTCGCTGCGGGTGGTCGCCGGCCGCCTGTCCGAGCTCCTCGGCCAGCCGGTCGCCTTCGCCACCGACCTCGTCGGCCAGTCGGCGACCGCCACGGTCGCCGACCTGGCGGACGGCGGCGTCGCGCTTCTCGAGAACGTCCGCTTCGAGCCGGCGGAGACATCGAAAGAGGAGCCGGAACGAGTTCGGCTTGCTCAGGACATCGCGAAACTGGGCGACGTGTACGTGGGCGACGGGTTCGGCGTGGTGCACCGCAAGCAGGCATCGGTCTACGACCTGCCAAAGCTGCTGCCCCACGCCGCGGGGGATCTCATCACGGCCGAGGTGGCCGTACTCAAGCGGCTGACCGAGAACCCGGCGCACCCGTACGTCGTCGTGCTCGGCGGGTCGAAGGTGTCGGACAAGCTCGGCGTCATCGGCAACCTCCTCGGCCTCGCCGACCGGGTGCTGATCGGCGGCGGCATGGTCTATACGTTCCTCGCGGCCCTCGGCCACGAGGTGGGCACCTCGCTGCTCGAGGCCGACCACATCGAGTCGTGCAAAGAGATCCTGGCCAAGGCCGCCGAGCGCGGCGTCGAGCTCGTGCTGCCCACCGACATCGTGGTGGCGCCCCAGTTCGCCCCGGACTCGCCGCCGACAGTGGTCGCCGCGGACGCGATCCCGGAAGGTCACATGGGCCTGGACATCGGCCCCGCGTCACGGGACCTGTTCGCGGCGAAGCTGGCGGACGCCAGGACGGTGTTCTGGAACGGGCCGATGGGCGTGTTCGAGTTCCCGGCGTTCGCGGCCGGCACCCGCGCGGTCGCCGAGGCGCTCACCAAGCTCGACGGGCTGACCGTAGTCGGCGGCGGCGACTCCGCGGCGGCGGTGCGGTCGTTCGGGCTCGCGGAGTCCGATTTCGGCCACATCTCGACCGGCGGCGGCGCCAGCCTCGAGTACCTGGAGGGCAAGACCCTCCCCGGCCTCACGGCCCTGGAAGCGTAAGCTCTGCTGCCATCATGACTCATCCGATGAAAGTGCCGCTGATCGCCGGCAACTGGAAGATGCACTGCAACCACTTCGAGGCGATCGCCCTGGTGCAGAAGCTCGCGTTCAGCCTGAGCGACAAGGACTACAAGCACGTCGAAGTGGTCGTGCTCCCGCCGTTCACCGACCTGCGCTCCGTGCAGACGCTGGTGGACGGCGACAAGCTGAAGATCGGGTACGGCGCCCAGGACCTGTCGCGGCATGAGAAGGGCGCCTACACCGGCGAGGTCTCCGGGCCGATGCTGGCCAAGCTCGGCTGCTCGTACGTGCTGTGCGGGCACTCCGAGCGGCGCCAGTACCACCACGAGGACGACGCCCTCGTCAACGCCAAGGTAAAGGCGGCCCTCGCCGTGTCGGTCACGCCGATCCTCTGCGTGGGCGAGCCGCTCGCGGTACGCAGGGCGGGCACGCAGGCCGAGCACGTCATGGCGCAGCTGGCGGGCTCTCTCGCGAAGATCCCCGCCGACGCGGTCGCCTCGATGGTCATCGCCTACGAGCCGGTCTGGGCGATCGGCACCGGCGAGGTCGCGTCCCCGGACGACGCGCAGGAGATGGCCGCCGCGATCCGCGCGCATATTTCGGGCGCGGCGGGGAGCGAAGCCGGCGCCGCGGTGCGTATCCTTTATGGAGGGTCCGTCAAGGGCGATAACATCGCGTCCATCATGGCGGAGCAGGACGTGGACGGCGCTCTCGTCGGCGGCGCAAGTCTCGACGCCGGTCAGTTCGCTACGATCTGCCGGTATCGTGAGCTGGCCAGTGGTTCAGGCAGCACGGGCCGCTGAGACGCCGCCCGTATCCAGACTTTCATGGCGTTAGAGCATCAAGGGGAAGAAGATAACCGGTGGAGATCGCGCTCTCGGTCATCCTGATCATCACGTCGATGGTGATGGTCCTGCTCGTTCTCCTGCACAAGGGCAAGGGCGGCGGCCTGTCTGACCTCTTCGGCGGCGGCGTCTCCTCGACCTTGGGATCGTCGTCGGTGGTCGAGCGGAACCTGGACCGCATCACTATCTTCTTCGGCGTGCTCTGGTTCGTATGCGTCGTAGCCCTCGGCTGGCTCATCAACCACTGAGGTCTGTGCGTGTTCCGCCAGCACGATGGCGGAACCGGTGGTGAAATTAGGTAAGCCAGTGGGTCTGCTTCCCGTTCGCCAGCGAACGGGCTCCATTGAGGCAGGCAGACAGGCAGGCAGGCATCAAGCGTCAAGGCGTAGAGGTGGGATTCTGTGAGCAGTGGTAACGCGATTCGCGGCAGTAGGGTAGGCGCCGGCCCGATGGGCGAGGCGGAGCGCGGCGAGGCCGCGCCCCGTGTCTGGGTGTCGTTCTGGTGCTCAAACGGGCACGAGACCCGGCCGAGTTTCGCGTCCGACGCCGCGATTCCCGACCAGTGGGAGTGCCCGCGCTGCGGTTTCCCGGCCGGCCAGGACCAGGCCAGCCCGCCGGCCCCGCCGCGCGTCGAGCCCTACAAGACCCACCTGGCGTACGTGAAGGAGCGCCGCTCGGACGCCGACGGTGAGGCCATCCTCGCCGAGGCGCTGCAGCGCCTGCGCGGTTAGCGCCGCCGCGGGAAAACGCGATCGCCCCGGGACGGCACGGCCGCCCGGGGCGATTTTCTTATGCTTTCTTACGCGAGGAACGTCGGCAGGACCTGCTGTACGTGCTCGTCCAGGTCCTGGGCGGCGGCGGGGTCGCCGCTGAGGTGGCGCAGCAGGGCGTGCTGGAAGACGCCGTCAAGCAGCGCGTAGGCGAGGTCAGGCGTGACCGCGAGATCGCGCTCGCTCAGCTCGGCGTACCTGGTGACGATCCGCCAGATCATCCGCTGAAGCGAGTGGTCGATCTCCGCGACGTCGCCGCGGAAGTTCTCCTCGAACAGGGACTGGACGCGCAGGTCGTACCAGAGCCGGTGCATCGTGCCGTCATCCCGCATCGTGCCGGCCATGGCCGCGCCGAAGCCGGCGCGCAGCTCGTCCGCCGCCCTGGCGGTGGCGACGATCGCGTCGTACCGGGTCACGCACTCGGCCTTGTACCGCCGCACGCAGTAATTGATCAGCTCGAACTTGTCGGCGAAGTAGTAATGCAGCACGCCGTGGGAGAACCCGGAGCGCTGCGCGATGTCTCGCAGGCTGGTGTTCGCGTACCCAAGCTCGGCCAGGGTCTCCAGCGCCGCGGCGGCGAGCTGGTCGCGCCGGTCGGCGAATTTGTCAATTTGGCGGCGCGCGATCCGCTCGCGTTTACGCTCTTCTACTTCAGTCAATGCTCTACCTCGGTCAACGGTGAGCCCGCCCGCGTCGTGCTGGCCAGCCTCATCGTTGCTGTGCCATGGTCCCAAAATTACCAGCCTTGACAAGCGGCCAAATTTCCTAAGACGATCGTCAAGCAAATGCTTGACAACTGTCAAGCAGCGGGTGACGGTAAAAAGGGCGCCGGTGGCCTGGGGCAAGTACGCAACAGGCCACGGCGGCCAACGCTGTGCGGGGCTGAGCGCGAGCCGGGAAATACAGCAGCACGGAGAGGTGCTCGATGAGCGTTTACGACCTGACGGGGCGCAAGGCCCTGGTGACCGGCGGGGCCCGCGGGCTCGGCGAGGGGATGGCGCGGGCACTCGCCCGGGCGGGCGCGGCGGTCGTGATCGCCGACATCCGCGAAGACCTAGGGAAGGCGACCGCGAGCTCGCTGCGCGAGAGCGGTGCGCACGCCGAGTTCGTCGCGCTCGACGTCACGTCGGACGACAGCTGGGCGCAGGCGCTGCCACAGGCCATCGCGCACCTGTCCGGCCTCGACATCCTGGTCAACAACGCGGGCGTCGAGATCACGAGCCTGCTGATCGACCTTGACCCCGAGGGCATCCGCCGGATGCTCGAGGTGAACGTGCTCGGCACGGCGCTTGGCATCAAGCACGGCTTCCGCGCGATGCGGCCGGGCGGTCCCGGCCGTGTTTCCGGAGAGGGGGCGGCGGGCGGCTCAGGCGGGGCGATCGTCAACGTCTCGTCGGTGGCGGCGACGATCGCCTTCCCCGGTATCGCCGGCTACTCGGCGACCAAGTCCGCGGTGGACCGGCTGACCCGGGTCGCCGCGATGGAATCCGGCAAGCTCGGCTACGGGGTCCGGGTGAACTGCGTCTATCCCGGCCTGGTCCCCACCGAGATGGGCAACCAGCTCGCGGTGGACTGCGCCACCATCGGCCTGTTCCCGAGCCCGCAGGAGGCGGCGGGCGCGGTCATCGCGCTGACCCCCCTGGGCAGGCTTGGCGAGGTGCCGGACATGGCGGACGCGGTGGTGTTCCTCGCCTCCGACGGGGCCAGGTTCATCACCGGCGCGGGGCTGCCGGTCGACGGCGGCATGGGCATGTGAGGGGGAGCACTCTATGAGCGACAAGAAGGTCATCGTCTACGGCGCCTCCGGCTACACCGGGCGGCTGGTCTGCGAGTACCTGCGGGAGTTCGGCGTCCCGTTCATCGCGGCAGGCCGCGACAAGGCACGGATCGCCGAGGCGCTGCAGACCGTCCCCGGCATCGACACGGTCGACCACGAGATCGTCGAGGTCGCGCACGACGTCGGCCCGCTGTCCGAGCTGTTCGACGGCGCCCGCGTGGTCTGCAACATGGTCGGCCCGTTCGCCCAGCACGGTGGCGAGGTCGTCGAGGCCTGCCTGGCCGCCGGCACCCACTACCTGGACACCACGGGGGAGCAGGACTGGCTCATCGCCGCCGAGGAGGCCTACGGCCAGCGGATGGCCGAGGCGGGCCTGCTGCTCGCGCCGGGTGTCGCCCAGATGTACACCACCGGGGAGATCGCCGCCCAGCTGTGCCTGGAGGAGCCAGGCCTGGACACGCTGGACATCCTGGTCTTCTGGAAGGGCATGCCGACGATCGCCTCCACCCGGACGATCCTGGTCAACGCCGCCCTCGCCAAGGCGTACTACCTGGAGCAGGACGCCTACGCCGAATGGCCGGCCGACGGCGGCCTCTACACCGTGACCGTGCCGGGGCAGCACGAGACCGGGCTCGCGCTGCCCTGGGGCGGCACGTCACACCCGGTGTGGTTCCGGCAGGACCCGCGCGTGGCGAACGTGAAGGTCCTCGGCGGCGTCTTCAACCGGGCGCTCATGCTTGGCGTGCCGCAGATCGTCGCCGGGGCCCTCGCCCAGATCGAGGGAATGTCCGAGCAGGACAAGGTCAAGGCCCTGTCCGAGCAGGCGGCCGCGGTCATGAACCAGATGCCGCCGCGCGAGTACACCAGGGTGAACACCTCCCTCGACTCGGTGCACGCCTCGGGGCCCCTGGGGAGGGCGCACTGCGTCATCCACGGCAACTGCAACTACAAGCAGACCGGCCTGTTCCAGGCCTACGCCGCGTACTCGCTGCTCCAGCAGCCACCGAAGCGGGCCGGCTTCGCGTCCGGCTGCCAGGCGTTCGGCCACCGGGAGCTCCTCGGCGTGCTGCGCAGCTTCGGCCTGGTGATGAACCCCGCTCTCACCAGGTCGAACTGAGGAAGGCCCGCCGCCATGCGGCTATCGGACTTCCTCGACAAGGGGGCGTCGGTCCACCCCGACGACGCCCCCTTGTTCACCGTGGCCGGCCCTGTCGGCGATACGGTCAGGAGCTACGCCGAGGTGCAGCGCCTGTCGTGGTCGGTCGGCCGGGCCCTGGCCAGGTCCGGCATCCGCCCAGGCGACAAGGTCGCGATCTTGTCGGGCAACGACCCGGTCGCGTTCTCCTGCGTGTTCGGCATCAGCCGGGCCGGCGCCGTCTGGTGCCCGGTCAACCCGCGCAATGAAGCGGCGGAGAACCGCGAGCTGCTGGACTTGTTCGACTGCCGCTGCCTGATCTTCGCCGCCCCGTTCGCGCCGCTTGTCGCCAAGATCGCCCCGGAGCTGCCCGGGCTCGTCACGCTGGTCTGCCTCGACGGCCCGCTCGTGGCTGACCAGCGGATAGCGGACCAGGCGGGAGCGGTCGCCTTCACCGACTGGCTGGCCGGCGTGAGCGACGAGCCGTGGCAGGCCGACCCGGTCGATGACGTGGTCATGATCGCGGGCACCGGCGGCACCACGGGAACGCCCAAGGGCGTGCTGCTCACCGGGCAAAACATTGAGACGATGACCGCCCTGACGCTGATGAGCTACCCGTTCGACTCGGGCAGGCCCCCGGTCTACCTCGCGCTCGCCCCGCTCACCCACGCCGCCGGGGTCCTCTGCTTCCCTGTCATGACACTCGGCGGCGAGATCGTCATCATGCCGTCGCCCGACCTGGGGGAGTTCCTCGCGCTCACCGGGCGGCACGGCGTCAGCCACGCGTTCCTCCCCCCGACCCTGATCTACCTGCTGCTCGACCACCCGGCGCTGCCCGGTGCCGACCTTAGCTCCCTGCGGTGCCTCTGGTACGGGGCCGCGCCGATGTCCACCGCCCGGCTTGAGCAGGCCATCGAGGTAATCGGCCCGGTCCTCGGCCAGCTATTCGGGCAGACCGAGGCCCCCATGATGATCTCCACGCTCGCACCGCGTGACCACCTGCACCCGGACGGGACGCTTGCCCGCAGCAGGTTCGCCTCGGCTGGACGGCCCACCCCGCTGACCACGGTGGCGATCATGGACGAGGCAGGGAACCTCCTGCCGCGGGGGGAGCGCGGCGAGATCGTCGTCCGCGGCCCGCTGGTGACCCCCGGCTACTACAAGAACCCGGCCGCGACCGCCGAGGCCTCCAGGCACGGCTGGCACCACACCGGCGACGTCGGCTACCTCGACGACGACAACTACCTGTACATCGTCGACCGGCTCAAGGACATGATCATCACCGGCGGCTTCAACGTCTACTCAGCCGAAGTAGAGCAAGCCCTGCTCGCCCATCCCGCGGTCCTCGACTGCGCGGTCATCGGCCTCCCGGACGACAAGTGGGGCGAGCGGGTCACCGCCGTCCTTCAGCTCCGTCCCGGCCACGCCGTCACCCCCGACCAGATCCGCGTCTTCGTCAAGACCCGCGTCGGCAGCGTCAAAACCCCGAAGCAGGTGGAGATCTGGGAGGACCTCCCGCGCTCCCGCGTCGGCAAGGTCCTGAAAACCGAGGTGAAGTCCCGCCTCAGGAACCAGCCGCACCGACCCGGCTAACCCTTTGGTCCCAAGTGCGGCCGCCGGCATTTTCATTAAACTGTCCCTAGTACTTAGTCACGAGCACCGTTAGCGCGTTTGCGAGTGGAATAGGTCCTGGATAGGTAGCCGTACTCAGGGGAGTGAAAACGGCGCGATGAGGAGGCACGTGGTGGCATCGCTCTACTGGGAACGGCACCCGGACGGCCCGTTCGCGACGCTCATCTGGGTCGTAACAACGTACCTGGATCCGGAAAACTACGACCTTGACTCCTTGAAGAAACTCGCCAGGCGCGAGGACGACAAAGAGATGCAGATGTTCAAGTCCGAACTCCGCGAGGCCCTCAGGGATCCGGGCCGGCTTCCGGGCGAGGAGCTGTCGGAGTCAGTCGGGTACGACGATGGCAGCGACGAGGCGTTCCTGCGCCGACTCTGGCATGACCTTTACGGCGACGAGCCTGCCGACGCGCCGGGCGGCAACACCACCTGAACGCGTGACAGCGGCGGCTTCCTGCGCAACCGGCCACGCTGGCATTTCGTCCGTCATTTCCGGATAGGCGGCTTTTGGTCACGATACGAAACCGGATAGTTCGTCACAGTAATGTCACTTGGCGTGCGGCAGCGGATGCTTTCTGGCAGCATTCCCGATTAAAACCGGCGCGGGGGCGCTGCCTCGGGGGCGGCTGCCAGGGGCGGCCATGGGCCTGGGCCCTAACCGCGCGCAGTCGCAAGGGGGTGGTATCTGTGGTTAACGTCCACAATTTCTCGCAGGGCCTGCTGAATCCGCTGCTCGGCTACGCGATGTCATGCCTCGGCGCGTTCCTCGGCCTGCGCTGCGTGATCCTGGCGCGGGCCTACGAGGGCGCCGCCCGGGCGCGCTGGCTGACCCTGGCCGCGGTGTCCCTCGGCGCCGTCGGGATCTGGGCCATGCACTTCATCGCGATGCTCGGCTTCTCGGTCCCCGGGGAGCCGATCCTGTACAACGTGCCGATGACCATCGGGTCGATGCTGCTCGCGGTCGCGGTCGTGGGCGCCGGCCTGTTCATCGTCGGCTTCGGCGACGGCGGATGGCCACGGCTCCTGTCCGGCGGCGTAATCATCGGCGTGGGCGTGGCCGCCATGCACTACATGGGCATGGGGGCCATGTCCATGCCGGGCTCCGTGTCCTACCGCGCTCCCCTGGTGGCGCTCTCAGTGCTGATCGCGATCGTGGCGGGAACCGCGGCGCTGTGGATCGGTACCTGGGTCCGCAGCATGGCCGCTACCTGCGGCGCGGCGCTGGTCATGGGCATCGCCGTTACCGGGATGCACTACACCGGCATGGCGGCGCTGCACGTGAAAGGCGGCTCGATGCCCTCCATGGCCGTGCAGCAGATGTCCGGGATCTCTGGCGTGTCCGGCTCCGCGGCCGCGACCTTCCTGATCCCGCTGCTGCTCGTGATCAGCCTGGCCACGTTCCTGCTGACGCTGTCGATCAGCATGACGCCAAGCGAGGACGAGATCCGCGCGGACGCCGAGATGCGGCGCCGGCTGGACTACCTGGAGCACCGCGGCATTCCTGACGGCGGGGCCTAAAGCCAGTCGTTGCGGCGGAACACCCAGTAAAGCAGGACGGCCGAGCCGATCATGATCAGCGCGGCGACGATCAGGCCGATGTGGTCGCCGAAGCCGGGATAGGGCACGTTCATGCCGTAGAACCCGGTGATGAACGTGGGCACCGCGATGATCGCCGCCCAGCCGGTGACCTTCTTGGTGATGACGTTCATCCGGTTGCCCTGGATCGTCAGGTTCGTCTCCAGGATCGTCGTGACCAGGTCGCGCAGCGACTCCGTCCATTCGGCCGCGCGCAGCACGTGGTCGTAGACGTCCTGGTAGTACGGCATCAGGTCCTCGTTGACGTGGTGCAGGTCGCGGCGCATCACGGTGTTCAGCACCTCGCGCATCGGCAGGACAACCCGGCGCAGCAGCATGAGTGACTTGCGCAGCTCGAACGAGCGCCGCTGCACATGAAGGTCCCTGGCCGACGTCGGCGCGAACAGGTCGTCTTCCAGTCCCTCGACGGCGTCGTCGAGGGACTGGACCGCCTCGAAGTGACCGTCCACGATGTAGTCGAGCAGGCCGTGCACCAGGTAACCGACGCCGTGCGCGGCGAGGTCGGGGCTGGCGTCCCAGCGGTCCACGACCCTGCCGATGTCGAGGCCGTCGTCCTTGCGAATGGTGATCAGCGCTCTCGGCAGGATGAACGCGGCGAGCTCGCTGGTGGCAAGCTCGCCGCTCGCCATGTCGAGCCGCGCGCTGTAGGCCGTGAGGAACAGGTGCGTGCGGTAGCGGTCGATCTTCGGCCGCTCCCTGGCGACCAGGGCATCCTCGACCGCCACGGGGTGCAGCCCGAACTCTTCCTGGAGCACCGCGAGGTCATCGTGGTTTGGATTGCGCAGGTCGAGCCAGACCGTGGTACCCGGCTCGGTCAGGTGAT
Source organism: Trebonia sp. (assembly GCA_033854775.1). GTDB lineage: Bacteria > Actinomycetota > Actinomycetes > Streptosporangiales > Streptosporangiaceae > Trebonia. Next base: position 1,786 of record JAWWPV010000575.1, on the reverse strand, counting down.
CACTGATCCGCTCGATGGCGAAGCCCTGCTCGATGAGCTGCCCGTTCCGGTAGAGCCGCGTCCGCGCCTGGCACCGCGTCGGGGTCTCGCGGCAGATGCAGTCGGCGGCGACCGTCTCCGGGTCACCGCCGTGAAAGGTCGTGTCCCTGTTCGTCCTGGCGCCAAGCTGGCCGCCAATCGCCCCGGTGCGCGTGTCGGTTTCTGTCATGAGGTCCCCTCGGGTCCGGCTGCCGGACAAAAGGATCTCATTCCCGCCGACCGCGCCGCGCCGCGGCTGGCCAGTCAGCGGCCAAGGGCCTCCCGGACCGTGGGGTCGGCGTCGGTGCCGAGGACGCGCCAGTCCTCACCGTCGGCAAGGATCTTCTCCGCGCCGCGGATCGCCTGGAAGTCGCCGCTGCCGCCGAGCGCGGGAAGACCCGCGGCGGCCGCGTCGCCGTCGGCCGCCGCCAGGGCCTTAGCGGTGCGGATCAGCTGGCGGTGGAAGCGGATCAGTGCGACGTCGGTCGAGCCGAGGTGCTCCCTGGTCCGGTCGAAGACCGGCCCCGCGGTCTCTGTCGCCATGGCGTCCTGTGACCGGAAGTCGGCGATGCCGCTGTAGGACGTCCCCTTCTGCGCCACCCGGGAGATGTTGTAGTCGTTCTCGCGGGTGTAAGTGCGCGAGACGACGCCGTTCGGCGGCATCATCTCGAACGGGTACTTCTCGTAGGTGAAGAAGACGGGCCCGCCGTACCCGCGCGGGTTGGCCGGCGGCTGTGTCGTGAAGTTGTACCGGTACGTGGTGACGTCGTCCGCGGGGACCACGAAGATCTGCCGGGTGGAGAACGGGATCTGCGCGATGATCGTCGAGGACGGGAAGATGTAGGCGGTGATCCGCGCGTGCCGGTACCCGTTGGGCGTCACCCGGATGCCCGCGTACCGGAAGCCGTGCCAGGCGTCGTCCACCTCGATCAGCGCGCGCGGGTCATGCCGCCAGAACTTCATCGACATGTACCCCGACGGGTAACCTGGCTTGTCCGTGCCGTCGTCCGGCACGTCGTCGATCGCGTCGAACTGGTGCAGGCTGGAGATGTGGGCGGTGTCCATGTCGCCGTCCATGGACTGCACCCAGTTGCAGAAGATCTGCTCCTTGTTCACCGCCGCCAGCGAAGACGGCAGCGCTTCCGTGCCGAAGTCCCTGAAGGGCGTCATCTTCTCCGGCGGTCCCATGTACGTCCAGACGATGCCGCCGGACTCGCGGGTCGGGTAGTTCCTAACGCGGATCCGGTGCGCGAACGGGTGCAGTTCGGAGCGCTGGTCGGTGCACTGCCCGGTCACGTCGAACTTCCACCCGTGGTAGGTGCAGCGCAGCCCGCACTCCTCGTTGCGGCCGTAGAACAGCGAGGCGCCCCGGTGCGGGCAACGCTCCTCGATCAGGCCCACCGCGCCGTTCGTGTCGCGGAACGCGACCAGGTCCTCGCACAGCAGCCGCACCCGGGCCGGCGGGCCGTCTCGCTCGGGAATCTCCGAGGACAGGCAGGCGGGGATCCAGTACCGGCGCAGCAGGCTGCCCATCGGGGTCCCGGGGCCGACCCGGGTCAGGATCTCGTTGTCTTCTGCCGACAGCACGGCGCACCTCCACGTGCAGGTAACGGATTCGTCTCTGCCCTCACCGTGTCCCGTGGTCACGCGGGCTGTCAATTATCGCGGACGTCAATATAGCTGCTTCCTCATTGGCCAGCTGGCACACAGTGCAATAGCTGAGGTGCGGCGGAAACCTGGGACCAGGGTGAATCAATGCTTTTGATCT
>JAWWPV010000574.1:0-4278 GCA_033854775.1 Trebonia sp. | reverse complement strand
GAACGATGGGCCGCCACCTTCGAACGCGCCGCCCGGGCCGCGCTGGCCACGTTCACGCCAGGCCGCCCCGTCCGCCTGCTTGGCGTCCGCGCGGAGTTCGCGGACAACCCCGATTTACCGGGCCCGGCTCATCCGGATCTCCGTCAGCCCGGGGTCGGAGGGCAGCGGCTGGCTTTCCCCGGTCGGGCTGAACCCGCACCGCTCGTAGAGCCGCCGGGCCGGCGCGTTGGACTCGGTTACCCACAGGAACAGCGAGCCGAAGCCGTTCGCCTTGGCCCAGGCGGCCGCCGCCGCCACGAGCGCCTCGCCGACGCCGAGCCCACGGGCCGAGGGGCGCACCCACATGGACACGAGGTCCGCGGCCCCGTCTTCGACGTAGACGCCGGCGAGCCCGGCGGGCACCTCGTCAGCGGGCCCCGCGTTGGCAGGCGCCGGGCCAGCGGGCGCCGCGTTACCCGGCTGATGCTGGGCGAAGAACGTGACCGACCGATCGGTGATCCGGCCGCGCCACTTGTCCTCCGTGAAGGCGGCTTCCCGCGCGTACGTCGACGCGAAGGCGTACGGGGCCTCGGCCAGCGCGGCGAGCCGCACGTCGCGCATCAGTTCCCAGTCATCCGCCGTAATCTCACGCACCAAGGTCATGCCCTCATGGTCCCGCGCCAGGGGTGGCCCAGTCGAAGTCTTTACCCGCATCCTGGTGGCCCGTCGCCTACCCGCCGACGTGCGAGGTGAGCCAGTCGCAGAAGTCCGCACTCGTTCGGAAGAATTCCTTGAGCTGCCCCGCGGGTGCCGGAGTAGACAGCCAGGGCTCGGGGTTCCAGTGCTGCCATGTGGTCAGCCCCTTGTGCCTGAGCAGGTCGATCCGCGGGTGGTCGGCCGCGTATCCGCGCGGAGCGGACTTGAGCGTCCCGTGCCCGTGCACCTCAACGCCGGCCTTCTGCATGACGGCGACGATCGCGGCGAGCTCGGCCCCGTCGGGCCCGGCGACCCCAGCACGGTACTGAGCCAGCTCGGCGGGCTCCAGGTGCCAGCGCCCCGAGCCGGCGGACAGCCCGTCCGCCGACAACTGCACGTAGCAGCCATGCCCGAGCGTTGCCCCGATATGTGTCTTATATGGCGTTTTATCGTGACTAAAACGGATATCGCGGTACGGCCGGAAGATTTTCGGTTCACCGAACTCGGGCGCCAGCTCCTCGAGCAGTTCCTCCATCGGCCGTAGCACCTGCTCCTGGTACACGGCCTTCCGGCTGGTCCAGTACTCTTTGGTGTTGTCATCCTCAAGACCCGCGTAAAACGCCAGCGCCTCCGCTGACCAGCCTCCGAACGCCATTGGCACAGCCTACGCTGGCTTCCCGCCGGACCGGGGCCGCGGCCGACGCTATCCGCGGACGATTTACCCTATTCCACGAAATTATGCGTTATCGGCCGCTCTTGGCCGTAGAATCATTCTTTTCATACCGATGGTGCTAGTACTCCTTGGTGATGATCGGAGTTGCCGAACATGCATCATGACGAGCTATCCGCCAGGGAGCGGGCGGTGTTGTTCGCGCTCCTCGCCGCTGCACGCAAGCTCTCCAACGCGGAGCTGCAAGCGCTGATCGGCACCCGCCTCGTGGGCAAAGAGCGGCGCAAGCTCAACGAGCTTAAGCTCGTCGAGTCGGAAAGGCACGGCCGGTGGTTCGTGCACGAGCTTTCCGACGCCGGCTGGCGGTGGTGCGCCGATGAGCTTGCCGCAGGCCCCGAGGGCAGGCCCACCAGCCTTGAACGCTCCCTTTACCTGGTCCTCGGCATGTTCGGGCGCTACATGACCGCGGCGCGGCTGAGCCTCGCCGACGTGGCCAGCCTCGACCTCAAGGCGCGCCCCGCGGGCCGGCACAAGCGCCGGGACACCGCCGAGGGCGACGGCGACCTGAGCGCGCGCGTCGCGGCCGCCTACCAGGCGGTGGCCGCGGGTCCTGGTGAATTCGTCAGGCTCAGGGAACTGCGCGAGCGGCTGGCGGACATTCCAAGGCCAGGACTCGACGCAGCGCTCGCGGCGATGTTCACCGTGCGGCGGGTCAACCTCATCCCGCAGTCGAACCAGCAGGCGCTGACGCCAGCGGACCGCGAGTCCGCGCTCCGCATCGGCGGCGAGCACAAGCACCTCATCTCGATCGACTAGAGAGCCAGGCAGCGACGAGCACGGGCAGTGACCAGGCGAACGGCCCGGTCTGCGCACCCGGCACGAACATGTGCAGGCAGAGCACCACTTGGGGCAGGGGCCATTCCGAGCGAGGATCCCGGTCGCCTGGCTGGCGCGCGAGCCGTTCGCCTCAGGACGTGACGGCGCCTGGCGTGTAGGCCGCTCCGCGCATGTAGCTGATAACGGCCTGCTCGGGGACGCGGTAGGACCGGCCGACCCGGATCGCCTCCAGTTCTCCGGAGTGTATGAGCCGGTAGGCGGTCATCTTGGAGACCCGCATCATGACGGCGATTTCGTAGATCGTCAGGAACTTCACGTCGCTCCAGGTGGTGCCAGGCATGGGACTGCCTTTCCGTAAGATGGCCAGCGGGATGCCGTGGACGTAGCAGGTGCATCGCGCGCTGCAAATACTCCTGCAATTTGCACGGCGAGACATCCGTCAACTGCCAGATCTTTTAGGGCCGGTACCTCAGCGACTTCTCGCGCGCTGACGACCCGGCTGGGTCAGTCGTTACAGTTATGTCCGGAGGGCCCTCGTTCCGATAACCGTGTGAGTGCCATGACTTCGTTCGCCGAACTCGCCGACCGGACCACAGAAGACGAGCTGCGGGCACGCGGCAGCCAGAAGTGGTCGAAGGGCGGCCCGGGCGTGATCGGCGCGTTCGTGGCCGAGATGGACTTCGGCGTGGCGCCGCCGATCGAGGCGGCGCTGCTCAACGTGATCAAGCGGGCCGACTTCGGTTACCTCACCCAGCGCGCGGTGACCGAGATGGCGGTTGCGTGCGCGGCCTGGCAACGGGACCGCTACGGCTGGGACCTTGACCCCGGCCGCATCCGCCCGCTGCCCGACGTGATCACCGGCCTCGCGGCGGCGATCACGGTGTTTTCCCGGCCGGGCAGCCCGGTGATCCTGCCCACCCCCGCCTACATGCCGTTCCTCACCGTCCCTGGCAGCCTCGGCAGGGAGATCATCCAGGTCCCGATGGCCGCCGACGGCGGCCGGTACGCGCTTGACCTCGACGGCATCGACGCGGCCTTCAAGCGGGGCGGTCACCTGCTGGTCCTCTGCAACCCGTGCAACCCGGTCGGCCGGGTGTACGACCGTGACGAGCTCACCGCCGTGGCCGAGGTGGTGGAGGCCAACGGCGGCCGGGTCTTCGCCGACGAGATCCACGCCCCGCTGCTCTACCCCGGCGGCACGCACATCCCCTACGCCTCGCTCGGCGCGGCGACCGCCGCCCACACGGTCACCGGCACCGCGGCGTCTAAGGGCTGGAACCTGCCCGGCCTGAAGTGCGCCCAGTTCCTGCTGTCCAACGATCACGACGCGGCCACGTGGGCGGAGCGCGGGTCCACGTTCGAGCACGGCGCGTCCACCCCCGGCGTGGCGGCCTGCACGGCGGCCTACCGCGACGGCGGCCCGTGGCTCGACGACGCCGTCGCGTACCTCGACGGCAGCCGCGCGCTCCTGGCCGACCTCCTCGCGGAACACCTCCCCGAGGTCGGCTACCAGCCACCCGAGGGCACGTACCTGGCCTGGCTTGACTGCCGTGCCCTGTTCACGGACCGGGGCAGTCGTCTCCCGGGCGGACGACCTCACCCACCGGTCGCCGACGTGATCCCGGCCGAGTTCTTCCTCGCGAAGGCGCGGGTCATGCTGACCGACGGGGCGGCCTGCGGCGAGGCCGGTCGTGGCCACGTCCGGCTGAACTTCGCCACCCCGCGCCCCATCCTCGCCGAGATCGTCTGCCGCCTCGGCGACGCGGTGCGCGGCCGCTAATTTCCGTCCCTCGTTGGCCGGCGGACCGTCGCGAGACAGGTGCGGCGCGTAGTGTCAGCCGCCCTCGTTCTTCCCCTATGTCTTGGTTGTCGCTTTCGATGCTTATGTTGGATCTTGGCGTGATGAGTCCCCCGGTTCGCGCAGAATTTCCCGATGCGGCCGGGATTTCGTGCATCGAAGGACGCGCAAGTGCACAGCTTCTGTGTCAATCTGAACAACGTCCGTTTTTCCGACGATGCGGGAAGAGCTTGCTGCCATGACTTGGTGGAGCCTCAGACGCCGCCGCAGGGGGACCCGCGACGCTGAGCGCGAGTAC
>JAWWPV010000573.1:0-3838 GCA_033854775.1 Trebonia sp. | reverse complement strand
TTCGCCCCCCCATATCCCCCCCACGGGGATCTCCGCAAAAAGGCGCGGAGACCCCGCGCTGTGGTTCGGTTAACCCGGATCGCGTGCGGCTACGCCGCGCTGCGGGGGTTAATGTTCGGTGGTGTGGCAACGATTTCCCCTCTAGTGCAAGCCGATGACATCGTCGCGGCCCGCGAGCTGCTCAGCGACGTCATCTCGCCCACCCCCATGCTCTACTCGCGCGTGCTGTCCGAACTGACGGGCGGGCCGGTGTACCTGAAGTGCGAGAACTTGCAGCGAACCGGGTCGTTCAAGGTGCGCGGCGCGTACACGCGGATCGCCCGGCTGTCGGACGCGGAACGCGCGCGCGGCGTGGTAGCGGCCAGCGCGGGCAATCACGCGCAGGGCGTCGCGTTCGCCGCCGGGCTGCTTGGCGCCGCGGCCACGGTGGTCATGCCGGAGCGGGCACCGCTGCCGAAGGCGGAGGCGACCCGCGCCTACGGCGCGTCGGTGATCTTGCACGGGTCATCGGTGGAGGACGCGCTTGACGAGGCGCTGCGGTTCTCGGAGCGGACCGGGGCGGTGTTCATCCACCCGTTCGATCACCCGGACATTGTGGCGGGGCAGGGCACGCTGGGCTTCGAGCTCATCGAGCAGTGCCCGGGGGTGCGGACGGTCCTCGTCCCCGTCGGCGGCGGCGGGCTCGCGGCGGGCATCGCCGTGGCGCTGCAGTCGCTCGACCCGGCCGTCCAGGTCGTTGGCGTCCAGGCGGCGGCGGTGCCCGGGGTGATCGCCTCGGTGGCGGCGGGAGCGCCGGTACAGGTCGTCGGCGCGCCCACGATGGCGGACGGCATCGCGGTGCAGCGGCCAGGGGACATCCCGTTCGCGATCCTCGCGGAGGCCGGCGTCCGGGTCGTCGCGGTGTCGGAGGCTGCGCTTGCGCGAGCGCTGCTGCTCTGCCTTGAGCGCGCCAAGCAGGTGGTCGAGCCTTCCGGGGCGGCCGGCGTGGCCGCGCTACTCGAGGGCCTCGGCGAAGTCGAGCCGCCCGCCGTGGTCGTGCTCTCCGGCGGCAACATCGATCCGCTACTGCTGTCCAAGCTGCTGCGGCACGGGCTGTCCGCCGCCGGACGGTACCTCGGCTTCCGCTGCCGGGTCCCCGACTACCCCGGCTCGCTCGCGGCACTGCTCGGCCTGCTCGCCGGCCTGGGCGCGAACGTGCTCGAGGTCAGCCATGAGCGGCTCGCGCCGACCCTGCGGGTCGACGAGGTCGAGGTGGTGCTCCAGGTCGAGACGCGCGGTCCCGCGCACTGCGCGCACGTCAAGGACGCGCTCCGCTCGGCCGGGTACGACCTGGCGTTCAGCTGATCGCGCGGGATTACTTTTCCGGGACCACGCCGCTCGTCAGGTCGGTCGCGAATTCCAGGACGATCTCGCGGAGCTCTTCCTGGCTCGGCGGAACGGGCAGCACCGCGTCCAGCTCAGCCTCCGGCACGTCCTTCATGAAGAACATGCACGAGGTGCTGACGGCGAAGATCGCGGCGGCCGCCCTGATCCGCGACCGCGGCGGCGCGTCCGGCCCGGTGATGATCTCCATGAGCGCCGCCAGCCGGGGCTGGAACTGCGTGAAGCGGTGCTTGCCGTCCTCGGTCCCGTGAATGGTCGCCTGGTTGCGCTCAAGGAACCGGAAGACCTCGCCGCTCTCCATCACGATCGTGACGTAGCGGTCGAGCAGTTCCCGGGCGGTCGGGGCGCCGGGCGGCTGCTCCCTGCCCCACGCGATGAGCGCGTCGAGACGGCAGAAGTAGTCCTCGGTGAAGCTGCGGACGATGTCTTCCTTGGACTTGAAGTGGTAATAGAGCGCGGCCTTCGTGACGCCCAGCCGCTCGGCGATCTCCCGCAGGGAGGTCCGCTCGTAGCCTTGCTCAGCGAAAAGCTCGAGCGCGACCTGCTGGATGCGCGCCCGGGTATCACCGCCCCGGCCGACGTGCGCGTGCTCCGCCTTGCCTGCCGGATTGCCGGCGAGAGCCGTCCTCTCGGTCTGTGCCGCGTCCATCCTCGTGCCGTGCCTCCACCTACTGCCGTGCGCTACCGTGCGCCTGTCCGTCGTACGGAATCTACTTGACGGCCGGTTAGTCAAGAATATAGCGTTCTCAGTAGTTTTAGACTAGCCGGGCGGCAAGTAAGTTTCCACCGAGCTAGGACGGCGGGCGAGGGGTCGCGGCCGGCGAGTGACGTCTTGAGGAGAAGAAGTGAGTGAGGCAACGGGCGTCAGCGCTGGCGACGCGTCCGCAGGGACGGGCACGTTCCTTTCCCATAAGCAGATCATGATCATCTTGCCGGGCTTGCTGTTGGCAATGCTGCTCGCGATGCTCGACCAGCTCGTCGTGGGCACCGCGCTGCCGCGCATCGTGGGCGACCTGGGCGGCGCGACGCACCTGTCGTGGGTGGTCACCGCCTACGTGCTCACGTCCACGATCACCACGCCGTTCTACGGCAAGCTCGGCGACATGTACGGCAGGAAGAAGTTCTTCATCGCCGCCATCATCATCTTCCTCGCCGGGTCGGCGCTGTCCGGCCTCTCGTCGTCGATGGCCGAGCTGATCGCCTTCCGCGCGATCCAGGGCCTCGGCGCGGGCGGCCTGATGGTCGGCGCGATGGCGACGATCGGCGAGATCGTGCCGCCGCGCGAGCGGGGCAAGTACATGAGCTACTTCATGGTCGTGATGATGCTCGCCACGGTCGGCGGCCCGCTGGTCGGCGGGTGGATCACCACCGCGTTCTCCTGGCGCTGGATCTTCTACATCAACCTGCCACTCGGCGGGGCCGCGCTCGTCTACCTGATCGCGGTCATGAAGCTGCCGGCCCGCCGGGTCAAGCACCGGATCGACTACACGGGCGGCATCCTGCTCGGCGTGGTCGCCACCGCGATCATCCTGCTCGCCACCTGGGGCGGCACGGAGTACCAGTGGGGCTCGTGGCAGATCATCGGGCTCCTCGTGCTTGCGCTCGCCGCGCTCGCCGGGTTCCTCGCGGCCGAGCGGCGGGCGGCGGAGCCGATGCTCCCGCTGCACGTGTTCAAGGTTAGGAACTTCTCGGTCACCATGGTGCTGACGTTCCTCGTCGGCCTCGGGCTGTTCGGCGCGATGACCTTCCTGCCGTTCTACCAGCAGACCGTGCAGGGCGCCTCGCCCACGGTGAGCGGCCTGCTCATGACGCCCCTCATGGTCGGCTCGGCGGCCACCTCGATCCTGGCCGGCGTGCTGACCAGCAAGACCGGCAAGTACCGGATGTTCCCGATCATCGGCGGCCTGGTCATGGCGATCGGCATGTTCATGCTGAGCAGGATCGGCGTGACTACATCCCGCTGGACGACCGGCATCGACTACGTGGTCCTCGGGCTCGGCATGGGCTTGCTCATGCAGATGATGTCGCTGATCGCGCAGAACAGCGTCGAGCTCAAGGACATGGGCGTGGCGTCAAGCGCCCGGATGTTCTTCCAGCAGATGGGCGGCTCGCTCGGCGTCGCCGCGTTCGGCGCGATCTTCGCGCACAAGCTGACCGAGTCGATGGGCAATGCCGCGTCGGCCGCCGGCACGCAGTTCAACAGCGCCTCGCTCGACCCGGCGACGGTGACCACCCTGCCGCCGGCGGTGCGTGAGGTCGTGTTCAACGGCATCGCGCACGCGGTGCAGACCGTCTTCCTGTGGGTGACCCCGGCGTCGGTCCTGGTCTTCCTGCTCGCCCTGCTCATCAAGGAAGTGCCGCTGCGCGGCCGGGGAACGCCTGACGAGGAGGTCGCGGCCCCAGAAGCGGAGGCGCTGATCGGCTAGTGTCCCGGTCCGGAGATGCGTGAGCAGTA
>JAWWPV010000572.1:0-7950 GCA_033854775.1 Trebonia sp. | reverse complement strand
CACGCCGTACTCGTCGCGCAGGATGCCCCGCGCCCAGACGCCCGTGGTGACTGTGTAGCCACGGTTGACGCCGACCGTCGCGCCTTCGAGGTCCTTAGGCCGGAGGGTGTCCGCGGCGGCGGGCCGGACGATGGCGCCGTGGTGGAAACCGCGGACGAGGAACAGCGGCAGAGCGGTGAAGGGCTTGCCGGCCGCCTTCGCGCACAGGTAGGTGGTGACGGCCATCTCCGTGACGTCGAACTCCACTGACCGGACCATCCGGCGGAATGCCTGGACAAGGACCGGCACTTCCTCGAACTCGAGCGCGTACCGGCCCGGTGTCACGGTCCCGTCCTTGACGGCCGCCGTGCTACCCGAGGTGCGGGTTACGGCCCTCAGGGTGATCTCCGCCATGCCGTCGCCACCTCGTCCGGGTCATAGCTAATAGTATGACTAACCATAATACCATTCGGCCCTTGCCGCCTCCAGCGACTGGATCGCCGTCCACGGAGGCGGGCGCGAACAGCAGTGACTTGATGAGGACGGGGAGTACCCCCGGCGGGTTCAGGTACTCGCCGACATCGATGAAGTCGAAGTCGGTCAGCTCGACCCCGTCCACCACGACAAGGCGCCGGCGCAGCCCGGTCTCCTCGGTGAGGATGGCACCCAGGGCCTGCGCGATGTCCGCGTCGACGACGAGGATCAGCAGGTTGCCGTCGGCGTCGCTGCCCGCCTGCCGCGCGGCGGATGACGTGACAGCGGCGACTGCCTGCGCGACCGCTGCCAGGCGCGGGTAGCTGACCGGTCCCGACCAGGCGAGGGACAGCGCCACCGGGCCGCCCGGATCGATGTCCTGCTGCGCGGCACGGCGGGCGAACGCCGCGGCGAGCTCGCCGGGGTCGATGACGTCCGGCAGCGGCTGGGCGACGCGGACGACGGGGAGGTTCCTGACCGGGAGCGCGCTGGCCCCGCTCAGGTGAACGGTGCTACCGCTGAGCTGGGCACTGAACTGCGACGCGCCGATGACCGTCGCCCGGATGCGCTGTCCTGGGTCGATGGCGGGAGGCCTGTCACCGGCGGCCAGTCGGCGGGCGATGGCGGCGGCCAGGTCCCTGGCTATGTCGCCGTGGTCGCCGTCCTCGTGGCCGAACAGGTACTCGGCGACCCCGCCGGAGAAGGTGATGTACTCCGGCTCGCAGGCGCGCCGCAGGGGCTCGGTGAGCTGCAGCGCGTGCCCGAGCTCGTCGGCGGGCCCGCCGCCGAGCTGGTCCGCGACCAGGTCGGCGAGTCGCTCCGCGATCCGCTGGCGGGTGCCCGGGTCCGCGAGCCGGTCCGGGGCGGTCTCGATGCCCAGCTCGGCACAGGCCAGTGCCGCGGACTCGTCCACCCGGGTCCACCGGCCGCCGTCGTCGCGCGCGATCAGCCGCCCGCCGACCGCGAACGCCGCGACGCTGAGGATCTCGCCGTGGTCGATGAGCGCCAGCTTGGTCGTCCCGCCGCCGATGTCCACGTGCAGGCCGCACGCGCCCTTCGCGCGGGACAGGGCGGTCGCGCCCGAGCCGTGCGCCGCGAGCGTGCTCTCCAGCCGGTGGCCCGCGCTCGCGCAGACGAACTTGCCCGCCTCGCTGGCGAAGATCTCGTTGATCGCGCGGGCGTTGCGGCGCTTGATCGCCTCGCCGGTCAGGATGACCGCCCCGGTGTCGACGTCATCGGCGGCCAGTCCCGCCTCGGCGTAACAGCGGCGCACGAACGCGGCCAGCTGGCCGGCATCGATGGTCCCGTCCGGCAGGAACGGCGTCAGCATGATGGGCGAACGCCAGTGGACCACCCGCTCCACCGGCACGAACCTGGCGGTGGCCTGGTACCCCTGGCGCTGGAACAGCACCCGGGCGAACAGCAGGTGTGACGTGGAACTGCCGATATCGATGCCGACCGTCACCAGGCGCAGCGTCTCCTGCCGCCACAGGGCCTCTGCCATCGCCAGGCGCTCGGCCTCGGACAGCCCGTCGTCCCCGTGGTCGCCGTCGCCGTGATCATGCCCGTGATGCACGCTGGCCACCTCCGGACTCGCAAGTCAGCGTCCGCCCTGTGGCACCGCCTGCCCTGGTTGTACCAGAATCGTCGGCGGAACCCGATTGAATGGACTACTGGAATAATGGTTAGACATTTACGCCAAACCGGATTAAGGTTACCAAGTCGTCTGTGTCGTTGACAGCGTCAGGAGCGAATGCGATGGAGCCAGTTCTCGACGAGGGGTTCGCCAGGAAGTTCGCGACCGAGAAGGAGACCCCCTACACCCGGTGGGTGGCGGCGGAGGGCCTCGACATCATCAGCGGTCACTACATCAGGGACCTGCGGGCCCTGGACCTGAAGCCGTGGGCCAGGCGCGGCGGGCGCGGCGTCTTCGTCAATCACGACGCCTCGCGGACCTCGAATGACTGCTACGTCTGCGAGATCCCCCGCGGCGGTGCGCTTGCCCCGCAGCACCAGTTGTTCGAGGAGATGATCCTCGTCCTCGACGGCCGCGGCTCAACGAGGGTCTGGAACGAGGCCGGGAAAGAGGTCACGTTCGAATGGCAGGCCGGCTCCATGTTCGCGATCCCGCTCAACGCCTGGCACCAGCACAGCAACCTGTCCGGCCTGGCGCCGGCCAAGTTCGTCTCGTCGACCAACCTCCCGCCGGTGCTGAACATCTACGACGACGTCGACTTCGTCTTCGGCACGAGCCGGGACTTCCCGCACCGGTTCGACGGCGAGCAGGACTACTTCGCCGCCAAGGTCGAGACCAAGGGCCTGCTGCTCGACACCAACTTCGTCCCTGACACATTCGCCCTGCCGCTGATCTCCGCCAGGGAGCGCGGGGCCGGAGGCGGCCACATCCGGTTCTCGATGGCCAAGGGCTCGATGAACAGCCACATCTCGGAGTTCCCCGTCGGCACGTACAAGAAAGGCCACCGGCACGGCCCGGGCGCGCACGTGATCGTGCTGTCCGGATCGGGATACTCGCTCATGTGGCCAGACGGCGAGGAGCCGCGCCGCTACGACTGGTCGGAGGGCTCGCTGATCATCCCGCCGAACATGTGGTTCCACCAGCACTTCAACTCCGGCTCGACCCCGGCCAGGTACCTGGCGTTCAAGCACGAGGGCGTGTCGATCAGGAATGCCCAGGGCGTGCCGAAGGCATGGATCAGCCGCCGGCTCGGTGGCGACCAGATCGACTACATCGACGAGCGGCCGGAGATCAGGCGGGCCTTTGCCGACGAGCTCGCCATCGCCGGCGTGACGCCCGCTATGGACGCCGTCTACGAGGCTGAACTGCCCGACCTCCCGCCGGCGCCCGCCCCGGCTGGCATCGCCGCGCGCTGACGGCCGGGGACAAGAGGAGCGATTGCCGATGGTAGAGCAGGTACTCGCCGCGGTCCGGACAGCCCCCGGCCGCACGGAGTTGCGTGAGTTCCCGATGCCCGACATTCCCGAGGACGGAGCACTGCTCCAGGTCGAGGTGGCCGGCATCTGCGGGACCGACGTGAAGATGTACAGGTCACCGCCGTTCCCGGCCCCCGTCATCATGGGCCACGAGAACACCGGCGTGATCGCCCGGGCTGGCCGGCTGTTCGCCCAGCGGCAGGGCGTGGCGGAAGGCGACCGCGTCTTCGTCGAGCACTACGTGGGCTGCATGCGGTGCGCGTGGTGCCATGCCGGCGAGTACCGGCACTGCGAGGCGACGGACTGGCGGACGAACCCGGACGCCCGCCGGTACGGCTACACGTCCGCCGAGAACCCGTTTCACCTGTGGGGCGGGTTCGCCCGGTACCTTTTCCTGCCGTGGAACGCGGTCCTGCACAAGCTGCCCGCGAGCGTCACGCCGGAACTGGCCGGCATCGCGACCCCGCTGTCCAACGGGATCGAGTGGGCGCTGTTCGACGGGGGAGTCGGTTACGACTCGTCGGTGCTGATCCAGGGGCCTGGGCAACAGGGCCTGTCCCAGGTGGTGGCCTGCAAGCAGGCCGGCGCCTCCCTGATCATCGTCACCGGCACCACCAAGGACGCCGCGCGCATGACGCTGGCCCGGACGCTGGGCGCGGACGTGGTGATCGACGTGCAGCGCGAGGACCCGGCCGCGGCGATCGCCGCGGCCACCGGCGGCGCCGGGGTAGACGTCGTGCTCGACTGCACGTCCGGTGCCGGGACGGCGCCCATGCTGCTCGGCATCGACGCGCTCAAGCGGCGCGGCGGAACGCTGGTGGCCCAGGGCGAGCTGGCCAAGTTCCCCGACTTCCCGCTGAAGAAGGTCACCGAGAAGGGGATCACGATCAAGAGCGCCCGCGGCCACAGCTACCGGGCGTGCGAGCTGGCGGTCCGCCAACTCGCCTCGCGGCGGTTCCCGCTCGAGTCGCTGACCACGCACACCTTCGGGCTGTCCGGAGTGGACGCGGCGATCGCGGCGGTGGGCGGCGCGGCGGGCGCCGACGGCGTCATCCACGTCTCGCTGCTTCCTGGCGAAGACTGACCGGGTATCGCCCCTGAACTGGCGGGCTGAGCCGGCGCGACGTTCACCGCTCCGCGTCGGCCGCACCGACCGGTTTGTTACTTAATCGCAATAATTGTGTCCATTGAGAATGGTATGACGTCATGCCATTCTGAGGAAAACCGGCGCAGGAACGGTCCTGCGTCTTCCTTCGCCGCCGAGGGAGTTTGCCTGACATGAAAAACCCGAGCAGGAAATCGTCAAGCGATAGCCGGCAGATACGGCGCATTCTGGCCGGAGTAGCGGCGGGAGCGCTGGCCTCCGGGGCCCTTGCCGCCTGCAGCTCAAGCTCGTCAGGCGGCCCGGCGGGGGCCGGCGGTGGCTCGACGGGCTCGACCTACACGATTCACGCCATCCTGTCCGTGACCGGGCGCAACTCCTTCCTCGGCGTGGACGAGAAGTCGTCCCTAGAGGGACTGCAGAAGCTGGTCAACTCGACCGGCGGTATCAACGGTCACCCGGTCAACTTCGACATCGCCGATAATCAGTCGACCGCCGCGACCTCGGTGTCGCTCGCCTCCCCGCTGCTCAGCCAGGTCCCGGTCCTCCTCGTCGGAAGCGCCACGGCCACCGACCGCCCGGTGGACGAGCTGGAGACCGGCAACGGCCCGGTGATCTATGACCTGTCACCCGGAGACCACCCCGCGGTAGGCAGTTCCGTCTACTCGGCGTCGAACTCCACCACCAACCAGACGCTCGCGTTCATCAACTTCGCCAAGACCAAGGGCTGGTCGCACGTCGCCGCCATCACCTCGACGGACTCCTCCGGCCAGGACGGGTGGGACAACATCAGCAAGGCCGCGGCGGCCACCAACGGCGCGGTGAGCATCATCAACCACCAGACCTTCGACCCGACCGCGGTCAGCGTCACCACGCAGCTGGCCAAGGTCAAGGCTTCCAACCCGCAGGCGGTGTTCATCTGGACGACGGGAACACCGCTGACGACCGTCCTGGCGGGCATGCAGCAGCTCGGCATGTCCAACATCCCGGTCATGACCAGCAACGGCAACGAGTCCTATAAGCAGATGCAGAGCCTGGGCGGCGCCCTGCCCGCCCAGCTCTACTTCCCGAGCTCGCAGTTCCGGCTTTCGCCTGGCACCCTGACCGGGCAGGCCAAGACGCTGGTGGACCAGTTCGACGCCACGATGAAGGCGGGCGGCCAGCCGGTGCCGGACGAGGGCAACGCGCTGGTCTGGGATCCGGCCCTGCTCGTCATCAGCGCGCTGCGCAAGCTCGGCGTCGATGCCACCGCCCAGCAGATCCACCAGTACATCTCCTCGCTGACCAATTACGTCGGCATCACCGGAGCCTACGACTTCGCCAGCAAGGCGCAGGCGGACAACCGCGGCCTGACGATCAAGTCCGTCTACGTCACCGAGTGGAGCAAGTCGAAGCAGGACTGGGTGCAGGTGTCCGGTCCCTCGGGCGCGGCGCTGGCCTCGTAGCGGCGTCGGTACGAGCAGGCCAGGCCGGACCGCAGAGAGGCGACTGACAGATGTGGGCAGCCGGAAACATCCTGATCGGCGGCGTGATCACCGGGGCCATCTACGCGCTGCTAGCCGTGGGGTACTCGCTGATCTTCAGCGTCAGCGGCGTACTTAACCTCGCCCAGGGCGCGTTCGTCGCGTTCGGCGCGCTGGTGATGTACGCGTTCACGCACAACGCGGGACTCCCGCTGCCGGTTGCTTTCGTCGCCTCTCTCGCGGTGGTCTGCTCGGCCGTGGGCATCATCGAGTGGACGGTCATCCGCCCGGCGGTGACGCAGATCTCGCATTCCAGCCTGCTCATGATGATGGGCGGCCTGCTGACCGCGTTCGAGGGCGCGGCCTTCCTGATCTGGGGCAGCACGCCGATCTCGATGGACCAGTTCTCCGGGTCCAAGCCGGTCACGCTCGGCGGGCTGTCCATCCCCAGCCAGGGCTTCTGGGTGATCGGTGCGATGCTCGCCGCCGTGGCCGCGCTCAGCCTGGTGCTGATGCGCACCCGCCTGGGCCGGGGGCTGCGGGCGACCTCGGAGAACATCACCGCGGCCCGGCTGATGGGCGTTCCCGTCGACCGGATGATCCTGCTGTCGTTCGTCGCCGCGGCGGCGCTCGGCGTGATCGGCGGGGCGGTCATCGCCCCGCTGACCTCGCTCGACTACAGCAGCATGGCCACCTACACCAACGAGGGACTGATCGCGGTCAGCCTCGGCGGCCTCGGCTCGGTCTACGGCGCCGCGGCCGGCGGCCTCGTCCTCGGCATCGTGGAGGCGGTGGTCTCCGGATACGTGTCCTCGCTGTTCAGTACGACGATCAGCCTGATCATCCTGATCGGAATCATCTTCTTCCGCCCGCAGGGCCTGCTCGGGCGGTCGCGCGGGCGGCGGATGGACGTGGCCGAGCGCACCGCTGGCCGGGTCTACGCGCCGCCCAAGCTGCCCCGTCGGGTGATGCTCGGCGGGTCCGTGGTCGTGGTCGCGGTGATGGCGTTCCTGCCGGACATCATCCCGTCCGGCGACATGCGGGCGGTCAACATCACCGGCATCTTCTGCCTCACGATCATCGGACTTGACCTGTTGTCCGGCATCGCCGGCCAGGTGAGCCTGGGCCAGGCTGGCTTCATGGCCATCGGCGGTTACATGACGGCCATCCTGACCACCCATTACCAGGTGCCCACACTGCTGGCGCTGCTCGCCGGGTGCGGCGGGTCGGTGCTCGCCGCGGTGGTCCTCGGCCTGGTCTGCGGGCGTCTGCGCGGCATGTACCTGGCCATCACCACGCTGGCGTTCGGCATCCTCATCGAGGGGCTGGCCAACGGTCTCTCCATCACCGGCGGGCCATCGGGTATCGGCGGCATTCCGCCGCTGACCGTGGGCAGCTTCCAGTTCGATACGGACAACAGCTTCTTCTACCTGATCTGGATCGTCGTCGGCGTGGCGCTGGTGCTCAGCTTCAACCTCGTCCGCAGCAACCGCGGCCGCATCCTGCGCGCCATGCACGGCGATCAGGTGGGCGCCCGCTCGCTCGGCCTGCATGTAACCCGGGCCAAGGTCGTGGTGTTCGCGATCAGCGCCTGCATGGCCTCGATCGCGGGCAGCCTGTACGCCGACTACTTCCGGTACCTGTCGCCCGACCAGGTGGGCAGCGCGGAGTCGCTTCAGCTCATCACGATGCTGGTGATCGGCGGCATGGGCACGCTGTTCGGCCCGCTCATCGGCGTCGCCCTGCTGACCTACCTGCCGATCGCGTTCCAGCCGCTGGCAAACTACTCCACGCTGGTTACCGGGCTGCTGCTGGTGGCCTTCCTCCGCTACCTGCCGGCGGGCCTGTGGGGCGGTGCCCTGGAGATCGTGACCCGGGGCCTGGCGCGCTGGTCCCGGCGCGGGCCGTCCGCGACCCCGGCGGTGACCACCGCGCCCGCCGGGGCAGCAGCGGCGGAGGCAAGCGAGTCGCCGCCGGGCG
>JAWWPV010000571.1:0-3712 GCA_033854775.1 Trebonia sp. | reverse complement strand
GCGGTGCCAGTGCCGGCGGCACCAGTGCCGGCGGCACCAGTGCCGGCGGTGCGCGTGGTCGGCGCCCGCCGCGACCGCCGCGCTGGCTGATCGTCCACCGCGGCGAGCCGGGCCGCCGGGTCGGCATCACGCTGCTGGCGATCGTGATCGTGCTGACCCTGTTCGCCGGCCGTCTCGTGCAGCTCCAGGGCATGGAGTCTGGCTACTACAAGGCGGCCGCCGTCACGGAGCAGGTGCGGGTCAACCCGCTGCCTGCCGTGCGCGGCACGATCTACGGCGCCAACGGGCAGCCCCTGGCGATGACCCTCGAGACGTACACGGTCACCGCGGACCCGCCGCAGATCAAGGACGCCGACAAGCCCGCGGTCGCGCAGGAGCTCGCCGGCCCGCTCGGCCTGACCGCGGCGAACGTGCTGTACATGCTCCGCCACCCGGCGGCGCCGCCGGACTGGCCGAAGGATTACAGAAAGCTCGCCACGGGCGTGTCCACCACGGCCGAGGCGCAGATCGCGGCCTTCGCTATCCCTGGCATCGCCATGACGCCCAACTTCGTCCGCGCCTACCCCGACGGGAGCGCGACCGCCAACCTGGTCGGCTTCACCAACGTCAACCCGCAGACGGGCGTGATCACCGGGCAGTCGGGCATCGAGGCGGAGTACAACAGCCTCCTCACCGGCACCACGGGCAGCGAGCAGGTGCTGGTCGGCGCGAACGACGTGCCGATCCCCCTGGCCGGCAGCCAGGACAAGCCGGCGCAGGACGGCGCGTCCATCAAGCTGACGATCATCCCCGCGCTTCAGTTCCAGGCACAGCAGGCCTGCCAGCAGGAAGTCGCCAAGTCCAAGGCGGCGAACTGCTCGGTCGTCGTCATCCAGCCGAAGACCGGCGCCATCCTCGCCATGGCCCAGTGGCCCACCTATGACCAGAACACGCTGAGCAACGTGGCCGACACGGCCGACATACCCGACTCGTACATGTTCGACCCGGGTTCCACCGCCAAGGTGATCACCGCCGCCGCCGCCTTCGAGCACGGCGGGCAGACGCCGATGAGCTCCTACAGCATCCCGTACGTGATCTACCGGGGCGGGCAGGCCATCCACGACGCCGAGTGGTCGCCGAACGAGAAGTACACGATCGCCGGCATCATCGCGAACTCCTCCAACGTCGGCATGTCCCAGGTCGTCTCGCACGTCCCGCCGCAGGTCCAGTACGACTACCTGAGGGCGTTCGGGCTCGGCGCGCCGACCGGCATCGGCCTGCCGAACGAGGATCCGAACGCCACCTACGCGTCGACGGCCCTGCCGCCGCCGTCGCAGTGGGCGGCGGACGAGCGGTACACGCTGTCGTACGGCCAGGGCATCTCGGTCAACGCCGTGCAGATGGCCAGCGTGTACGCGACGATCGCCAACGACGGCGTCCGGGTACAGCCCACGCTGATCGCCGGCACGTCCAACGCGGCGGGCCAGTACGTCCCGGCCAAGCCGTCGCCGTCGACGAGGGTCATCCAGCCGAAGACGGCCAAGGAGCTGATCTCGATCCTGCAGCAGGTGCCGGCCGTGGACAACCAGGCGAACCAGCGGTGGGGTGACATCGCCGGCTACGCGGTCGCGGCGAAGACCGGCACCTCGAGCGAGCCCTCGGCCAACCCCAAGAAGCCCTGCCCGGCAGGCAACCCGCTGTGCGTCTACGGGTCGAGCTACATCGGCATGGCACCGGGCAACGGCCCGCAGGTCGTCGTCGCCGTGAACGTGCAGAATCCGAAGAGCAGCACCGACTACTTCGGCGACGAGGTCGCGGGCCCGGTCTTCTACAGCGTGATGAACTCCGCGCTGCAGACTCTCCAGATCCAACCGCAGCCCGGACTGGTCGCACCGCATGTTCGGCTCAATGCCCGCTGATTTTGGATACCCTCTGCACGTGATCCGTCCCGACCGTCTCCCCCCGCGCCCGCTGTCCGGGCTCGCCGAGCTGCTCGGTGTGGGAAGAACAGAGGATATCCGCAGCGGGTTCGGCATCCTCTCCGGCGTCACGCTCGACTCCCGCGCGGTGCGGCCGGGCGACCTGTACGCCGCGCTGCCAGGCACGCGCACCCACGGCGCGGCCTACAGCGACCAGGCGGTGGCCGCGGGCGCGGTCGCGATCCTCACCGACCCGGACGGCCGCGGCCACGCGGCGCGGACCGGCGTTCCCGTCTTCGTGGTGTCCAGCCCGCGCGAGCGCCTCGGCGACGTCTCCTGCTGGATCTACGGCGACCCGTCGCACCGGATGACGATGATCGGCGTGACAGGAACGAGCGGCAAGACCACGACCAGCTACCTGTGCGAGGCGGGGCTGCACGCCGCCGGGCACACGACGGGCCTGGTCGGCGGGGTGGAGATCAAGATCGGCCAGGAGCTCGTGAAGGCGTCGCTGACCACGCCGGAGGCACCGGACCTGCAGGCGCTGCTCGCCGTCATGGCCGAGCGCGGGGTGACGGCGACCGCGATGGAGGTCTCCAGTCACTCCCTCGCCCTCTGCCGGGTCGCGGGCACGCGCTACGACGTCGCCGTGTTCACCAACCTCTCCCAGGATCACCTGGATTTTCACGCCGGGTTTGAGGACTATTTCCGGGCCAAGGCGAAGCTGTTCACCCCGGCGTACTCAGCTGTCGGCGTGGTCAACGTGGCGGACCGGTACGGCCGTCGCCTCGTCGCAGAGGCGACGGTGCCGGTCACCACGTTCTGCGCCGACGCGGCCTCTGGGGCCTACCCGCAGGCGGAGTGGCGGGCGGCCGACGTGCGCTGCGGCGCCGACGGGTCGACCTTCCGTGTCATCGGCCCGGGCGGCGTCGAAGCGGACGCGTCCGTCACGCTGCCTGGCCCGTTCAACGTCGCCAACGCCCTCGGCGCGATCGTGGCGCTCGTCGAGGCCGGCGTCGACCTGGCCGACGCGGTCAGCGGCGTGGCCTCCTGCCCCGGCGTACCCGGCCGCCTCCAGCGGGTGCTGCCACCTTCCGGGGGGACGCCCCCCCGTACCCCCCGGCTGTCCCCCGGCCAGCCGGACGCGTTCGTCGACTACTCCCACAAGCCCGGCGCGGTGGAGGCGGTGCTCACCGCGCTTCGCCCGGTGACAAGCGGGGAACTGATCGTGGTAATTGGCTGCGGCGGGGACAGGGACCGCGGCAAGCGGCCGCTGATGGGCGCCGCCGCCGCCAGGCTCGCCGACGTAGCGGTATTTACCAGCGATAACCCGCGTTCTGAGGACCCCATGGGGATCCTCGACGACATGCTGCACGGAGTGCTCGGGGTCCCGCACGGGGAGCGGGCACGGCTGATCATCGAGCCGGACCGGGCCGCGGCGATTGACCTCGCCGTCGCCATGGCCGGGAAGGGAGACGTGGTGCTGGTTGCGGGCAAGGGACACGAGACCGGCCAGTACGTCGGGGGAGCCGTGCTGCCGTTCGACGACGCCGAGGTGACCGCTTCGGCCCTGGCCCGCCACGCCGGCCGGGGCGGCACGTCATGAGCGAGCGCTGGCCGGCCCGCGAGCGGGGAGGTACCGCGTGATCCCGCTGACCGTAGCCGAGATCGCCGCGATCACCGGCGGCACCCTCGCCGTTGATCACCGTTACGGAGACCGGGCGGCGGCTGACGCGATCGTGACCGGCCCCGTCGTGATCGACTCGCGGCAGGCGGCACCTGGTGCCCTGTTCGCGGCGCTGCCCGGCGAGCAC
>JAWWPV010000570.1:0-4417 GCA_033854775.1 Trebonia sp. | reverse complement strand
GTGCGCGTGTCAAGGGGGTGGCGGGCGGGGGTCTGCGGGCTGGTACCACGCCGTGTCACGTGCCCGGCCAGACTACTTGTCGCTGGTCAGATGTCGTAGGTAGCTTCGATGGTGAGACTGCGAGTTGGGTCTTTGACGTGTCCCCCTATAGGCGGCCCGTTGCCACAACCACCGCCAGGGCGCTGGCAAGGGAGAGATGGCGGTTCGCTGGCCCGATCGGGGGCCAACGATTCGCCATCCGGTGAGAGCGCGCGCGGGTGATAACAGCAACAAGCGCGAAGCGCGGAGACCCGTGGTCACCGCCGTGACCAGCCAGCAGCCGGCCGTGCAGCAGCCTGGCCCGGGCGGCGCCGCCCGTGCCCTGCGCGCCGCGCTGCCCGCGCAGACGAGCCTCAGCGGCGCGGAGCAGCTTTTGCCCGGGGAGTGGCTGGACCGCCTCGCCGCCGACGGATGAGATCCCACGCCCGCCGGTATCGAGCACCGCGGCGAGCGCGGGCTAGTCCGGCCGGGGACCGCGCCGCCGCGACCGCGTCCGCGCCAGGAACAAGAGGCATTCAGCGGAACGGGTTCGTGGTTCCCCTGATCCGCGCACCAGCTTCGTCAGCGTCGGCTAGCGCGAGCGGTAGGAGTCCCTGACCTCCTGCACGTACGGCGCCGGGGCCACCGTCGCCCTGATGCCGACCTGCCGGTGCCGCTCGACGGCGGGCTTGGCGGAGTTCGGCCGCTCGCCCCACAGCACCGTGACCGCCGTGCCTGGCTCGCTGGCCGCCGCGTCGACCGTCGCGAGCGAGACGAACGCGTGCTCGTTCGCGAGGTAGCCAAGGTCAAGCGAGAGGCCGGCGATCGCCCCGTTCCGCAGCACCTTGTCGACCTGGAAGAACGCGTAACGGGCCTTCGGCATCTCGATGAACTTGGCCGGGGTCCCCGGCTCGCACA
Source organism: Trebonia sp. (assembly GCA_033854775.1). Classification (GTDB taxonomy): domain Bacteria; phylum Actinomycetota; class Actinomycetes; order Streptosporangiales; family Streptosporangiaceae; genus Trebonia. The sequence continues at coordinate 3,481 of JAWWPV010000570.1, read as the reverse complement.
GCGACCGGACGGCGAGGGCGAGGTCGTCGGGGTTCCACACCAGCGTCACCTTCGATCGGTGCTCCTCGGCCGCGACGCGTTCCAGCGCCTCACGGCCGAGGAAGTCATGGTCGAACTTGACGCTGCGGCCGTAGCCGATGTCGTACGGAGTGACGTAGTAGTCGGTGATGTCGCCGGAGTCCATGCTGCCGCCGAGCGAGCCGAGCGCGTCCGCGTCCAGCCAGTCACGGTAACTCCTCATCTCCGGCCCGAAGATCGCCGGCACCGCCGTCGGGATCCAGCCCGATTCGAGGTTCGACGTGGAGTAGGCCTTGGCGCCCGCCCGGATGAGCCCGAATTCCGCGCCGGCCGCCAGGATCGCGCCGAGCACCTCGTCGCCCTCGGCCCACGGCCCGAAGAGCTCGAAGCCGGGCTGGCCGGCCATGCCGTGCCGCAGTGCCCGCACCCGGTGCCCCCTGATGGTGAAGTCCGTCATGTTGAAGAACTTCACGTCCGGCAGCGGCCCGCCCGTCAGCTTCGCGACGATCGGTGCCGCAGTCGGGCCCTGCAACTCGTATCGGTAGAGCTTCGGCGGCCTGCCAGGCCGCCGGTCGACGGAGTTGTCGTCCCGCTCGACGGTGACCTCGTAATCTCCGGTTTCCGCGTTGTACTGGAGCCAGTTGGCGACCGTCGGGTGGCCCACCACGTCGAACAGCTCGTCCTCCAGGTGAAAGAGGATGGCATCGCCGATGAGGTGGCCGTCCGCGCTGACCGCGACGTACTGCTTGGCCTTGCCTGGCCCGAAGTTCGCGAACGAGTTGACGCCGAACCGGCTCAGCAGCCTGAGCGCGTCCGGGCCGCTCAGGAACAGGTCGGTCATGTGGTGCGACTGGTCGAACAGCACGCACGAGGTCCGCCAGGCGTTCTGCTCCGTCCGCCAGTTGGTGAACTCCGGGGCGACAGGGAAGGTATGCGGCCGGGCCGTTGACTGCCGCAGCAGTTCAACCGGCGAACCGGCGCGCTGGATCGCGGCCTCGAGACTCATCGATCCCATTTCTTCAGTAACCTCCCACGGCCGGTCCCGGCCTCGACGTTTCCACTGTGGCGCGAGACCAGCCGCGCCGCTGCGTCCATTACACCCGGAAGGCGCGCGCCCCGCATCGGGCAAGCAGTCAGTCTTGACCGCGACAAATGTCTCGCCCGCCTCGTCAGGCCGCGCAGGGGATAGATCCCCGAGGACACTACGACTGGTCGGCGGCCGAGCAGAGCTGGAAGGACGCCGCCATCTTCCCGGTGATCCCCGAGAGCGCGCTGCGGGCCACGCTCGGGATCCTGGCCCGCACGGCCGCCCCCGGAAAGCCCCGCCCCGCGGTCCCAGCCCGATGAGAGGCGCTACAGGCCGGAGATGGCCGAGATGCCCGCCTGGATGGTCTGCGCCGTCCCGTCTGGCGTAGGGGGTGCGAGCAGGACGAGCCGGTGGACGCCCGCCAGGGCGAACTCCGCGGCGAGTTCCCGGGTGATCTGGCCGCGGGGCGTCACGCTTATCTCCAGCTCGCCCAGCTCAGCGGGCCGCTGGACCCGGTCGGCGGCGGCGGCCAGCCCGGCTAGGCACGCGGCGGCCTGCTTCGGGGTCAGCGCGTACCCGTACCAGCCATGGGCGCGCGCGACGGCCCGGCGGTAAGCCGGCGCGCTGTGGCCCCCGACGACCAGCGGGATCGGCTGCTGCACCGGGCGCGGGCGGGCGTCGATGCCGGCGAAGCCGGCGAACCGGCCGTGATAGGCCGGGTGCTGGTCGTACCACAGGGCCTGCATCGCGTCGAGGTACTCATCGGTGACCTCGCCGCGCTCGGCGAAGTTCGCGCCCACGGCGCGGAATTCCGGTTCGAGGTAGCCGGCCCCGATGCCGAGGATGACCCGCCCGGCCGACAGCACGTCCAGGGTGGCTACCTGCTTGGCCAGCACCACGGGATTGCGCTGCGGCAAGATCACGATCCCGGTCGCCAGCCGGATCGTGGCCGTGTGCGCGGCAGCCCAGGCCAGCGCGAGCAGCGGGTCGAGCGCCGGGTCCTGTGGCCGCATCGGCGACGGGGGTACCTGCGGGTCCGGCAGCACGACGTGCTCGCCCGCCCACACCGAGTCAAAGCCGGCCGCCTCGGCCGCCCGCGCCGCCTCCGCCAGGACATCCGGCCGGCTCATCAGTCCCATATTGATATGCACCAGGCCCAGCCGCATGCCCGCACCACCCTGCCACCTCGTCAGACGGTCGGCCCTTGCCATGCGCGCCCGTGGCGCGGCCCCGCTCAGTCCACCCGCACCTGCGCTAATACGGCGGCCACCAGATAACCGAGGCTCCAACGATACCGAACGGCGGATCCGGCGGGACTGCTGGCATGGCCCAACATGCGTGACATAACAACACACTTGGTTGCCGGCAAACCGTGAGCGGCTTCTAGTATGTGTCGGCATGGAGGCTTTCGATACTTCCCGGCCGAACATCGCCCGGGTGTATGACTACTGGCTGGGAGGAAAGGACAACTTCGCCGCCGACCGGGACCTTGCGGAGAAGATATACGCGATAAACCCGCTGGTCGCTGAGATGGCTCGGGCCAACCGGGAGTTCGTCGTCACAGCGGTAACCAGGGCAGCACAGGCAGGCGTGACCCAGTTTCTCGACCTGGGGGCGGGGCTGCCCACGCATCCTTCAGCAGACGAGGCGGCGCGCGAAGTCAACCCGAGCGCGCGGTTCGCGTACGTGGACAACGATCCGATCGTGGTTTCCCATGCCCGCGCGCTGCTGGCTTCCAGACCCGGCGTGGCCGCAGCGACCGCCGACCTCGCGGATGTCGCCACCGTCATGGCCGATCCCGAGGTCCGTGAGGTGATTGACCCGGGCCGCCCGGTGTGCGTGATCATGGCCTGCGTGCTGCATTTCTTCGACGCGACGAAGGCGCAGGCGGTCACCGCGGCGTACCTGGACCGGGCCGCCACCGGGTCGTGGATCGCTACCAGCGTGGTGCGCATCGCCAGCGAGAGGATGCAGGCCCTGCCTAGCTCCGACTACACCGCCGGGACGTTCTTCAACCACGGGGAGCGGGACATGGCCACGTGGCTGGCCGGATGCGACGTGATCCCTCCCGGGATCGGCGAGGCCCGCCGCTGGGTGTCAGGGGTCGGCGGCGCCCCATCTTCCGCGGACTCCTACGTGCTCTGCGCCACCGCCAGCAAACCCCGATCCCGATAGCCGCGCCCGAGTCGGGGTCCGGTGCGCGCGGAATCGCGTCGCCAGTCTCGTCGCGGAGCCAGGCCAGGTGGCGTGCGTCGCCAGTACCGGCCTTAGTCGGGCCTGTCGGGCTGTTCGGTGCTCTCTTCCGGAACGTCGGGGACGACGAGTTCGCTCGGCTCGAAGCCGCCTTCCGCGGCCGCGGCGGCCAGTTCGTAACCCAGTGACTCGCGCGCGGCCGGTAGCGGCGTGCGCCGGCCGGTCAGCGCCGAGGCGACGGCC
>JAWWPV010000569.1:0-5684 GCA_033854775.1 Trebonia sp. | reverse complement strand
CACCCGGGCCGGCTTCGTCAGCCGGACGGGCTTGCGGCGTGACTGCTCGACCGGCAGTGCCTTAACGTAGACGGTCATGACCGACCTCCAGACGCCTTCGGTGGGGAGTGTGCGGCTTGCGTACAGGGCGGGGATGGTGCGGGTGACGCCGCTACCGCGGGTCCGGCGGGCTGCGGCGTGACTGGCGGGGAACGGCGGGGCCGGTGCTCGACCGGACGATCAGGTCGGCAGCCAGCCGGCGGTGACTCCCGGCGGGGCGGCCTGACAGTGCTTTGAAGAGCTCGCGGGCGGCGAAGGTTCCGGCCTCGGCAACCGGGGCGGCCACGGTGGTGAGCGGCGGGCTTGAGGTGGCAGCCAGCCACAAGCCGTCGAATCCGATGACGCTCAGATCGCGGCCCACCACGATGTCCAGTTCGGCGGCCCGGGCCATCAACCCGAGAGCGGTGAGGTCGTTGAAGGCGATGACGGCCGTGCAGGACGTGCTCATCACCAGATCGGTAGCCCGCTGCCCGGACTCGAAACTGGGCTGGAACGGTCCGAGCTCAATCACCTCGACCTTGAGTTGTGCCACCACGGCCCGCAACGCGGTCAGCCGCTCGACGCTGGCCAGGAACCGGGGCGGCCCGGCCAGGTAGGCGATCCGCTGATGCCCGAGGGCGACCAGATGCTCGACGGCCTGCGCCATGCCCTCGCCCGAAGCGAGGACAACGCTGGGGATCCCGTCGATTTCACGGTTCACCACGACCACCGGAATCTCGCCGGCCAGCGCGACGATGTCGCTTTCCTCCATGCGGGAGGACACCAGCAGCAGCCCATCCACGTGCCGGGCCATGGAACGGGCGATCTCGGCCTCCGCCTGGGGATCGTTCTCCCCGGCCCCCATGAACAGCGGGCACTGCTGAGTCACCGCCTCATGCTGGACCGCCTTCAGCAGCGGCTGGAAGTACGGGTTGCCGACGTCCGGGACGATCACGCCCACGTTGCCGGTCCGGCGCCGCGACGTGACGCCGGCGCCGTTCCGGGGCTGGTACCCGATCATGCTGGCGGCCTCCAGCACCCGGGCGCGGGTCGCCGCGTTGACCGATCCCGGGTGGGTGAACGCCCGGGACACAGTTGACTTCGACACGGCTGCTCTGGTCGCGACCTCGTTGATCGTGGCCATCCAGCTCCCTCCCCAACTTGGGCATGACGGGATCTTCTGCCCAGTTGCTGCAATATGTCAAGATTTCCGAGGTTTTTTATAGGAATTGCAGGATTCCGGCCCTGGATGCAGGCCCGGGTGGGCCTCAACCGGGCCACCCTCAAGTCCTGAAAACCTCAGCATGGTGGGATCTTCCGCCCCTGTGCTGCAACGTGTCAATGTTTCTGAAAAGTTTCACAGAAGTTGCAGTAGATGCGGGAAAAGACTTGTTCGGGTTACTCTCCCCCCAGAGACCCGGGCGCCAGCCCTGGGCCGGCCGCAGCGGTTACGCCTGCGGCCAGTGCAGATCCGGATCACCCGGCAGCGAAGGGAACGGCCAGATGCCCACACCGCAGCAGCATCAGGCTGGTCAGGCAGTCGGGCCGCCGTGGCCGCCGTCCCGCACGCAGCCGCCGGTCAGCATTACCAGCGTGCGTGCCATCTGCACGGCCCCCGAGGGCACGCGGCTCGTCGTGGTGAAAGTCGAAACGAGCGAGCCGGGCCTGCACGGAGTCGGATGCGCAACGTTCTCGCAGCGCGCGCCGGTCGTCGCTCACGCGGTCGATGAGTACCTCAGACCGATGGCGGTAGGCCGTGACCCGGCTGACATCGAGGACATCTGGCGTGCCTGCCAGCTGAGCTCCTACTGGCGAAGTGGGCCGGTCCTGAATAATGCGCTGTCCGGCCTGGACCAGGCCCTGTGGGACATCCAGGCAAAACGCGCGGGGATGCCGCTTTACCAGCTCCTCGGCGGGCGCTGCCGGCGGGCCGCGGACGTCTACGTCCACGTCAAGGGCACCGACTTTACTGAGATCACGGACCGGACCCGGGCCTTCATGGAAGACGGATTCCGGTATGTACGCTGCCAGCCCGCGGCGCCGGGACGGCTTGACATGACCCAGCCCTCCTGGGATCCGGACGCGTACGGCCGCCTCGTGCCGCGGCTGTTCGATCATCTTCGCAGCGAGCTAGGTGAGGACATCGGGCTGCTCCACGACGTTCACGAGCGGCTTCCGCCCATCACCGCCGTGCAACTCGCCAAGGACCTGGAGCAGTTCAGGCTGTTCTACCTCGAGGACCTGCTCGCTCCCGAGGACCACGGGTACCTGCCGATCCTGAGAGCACAGACATCCACGGCCCTTGCGCTTGGCGAGCTGTGCGTCAACCCGCACGAATACGTCCCCTTTATCAAGGAGCGGCTGGTCGACTTCATCCGGCCGCACGTATCAGCGATCGGCGGCCTCACGCCGGCCCGCAAGCTGACGGCACTCTGCGAATTCTTCGGTGTGCGGACCGCCTGGCACGGGCCTGATGATGTATCGCCGGTCGGGCACACCGCGCAGTTGCACCTCAACCTGGCGACGCCAAACTTCGGGATCCAGGAAACCCACCTGTTCGGCGACGCGGCGCGCAGTGTCTTTCCCGGGCTGCCAGAAATCCGTGACGGCGCGATGTGGGCAAATGATGTCCCTGGCCTGGGCGTCGACATCGACGAGAAAGCGGCGGCTCACTTCCCGTTCGCCGATCATCCCCTCAATGCCAGCTGGCCACCGGTCCGACTCGCCGACGGAACAGTGATCCGGCCATGACTCACAGCTGCCCAGCCGTAACCAGTCATGCGCCAGCCGCGACCGTCGAATGCCGCTCATCATGACCTAGAAGGAGCGCGGATGCCTGTGCCGGCCAGCAATCAGAGGATCCGCCGCGCGATCGCCACGGTCTGCCTCTCCGGAACCCTGGAAGACAAGCTCGCCGCGGCCTCGCGCGCGGGCTTCGACGGCGTGGAAATCTTCGAAAATGACCTGGTCAGCTCGCCGCTGTCGCCACCAGATATTAACCTGCGCGCACGTCAGCTCGGCCTGTCAATCGACCTCTACCAGCCATTCCGGGAAGCGGAGGGCACGCCGCGGGATCGGTGGCCCGCCGTCCTGCGGCGAGCTGAGCACAAGTTCGAGGTGATGTCCGCACTCGGCACGGACCTGATCCTGGTCTGCTCTGCGGTAGCGCCCGACACCATTGACGACGACAGCCTCGCGGCGGAACAGCTCAGCCAGCTCGCAGAAGCGGCCACCCGGCGAGGCCTCCGGGTGGCATACGAGGCGCTAGCGTGGGGTCGGCACGTATCAACCTGGGACCACGCGTGGCGGATTGTGTCCCGCGCTGACCACCCCGCGCTTGGCCTCTGCCTGGACAGCTTCCACATCTTGTCCCGTTCCCAAGAGCGCCCGGACTTCGGCGGCATCCCCGGGGAAAAGATCTTCTTCGTCCAGCTCGCGGACGCCCCGCAACTGGCCATGGACGTCCTGCAATGGAGTCGGCACCATCGTGTCTTCCCAGGCCAGGGAGCATTTGATCTGGTCAGTTTCACCGACGCGGTCCTAGGCACCGGGTACCACGGCCCGTTGTCCCTCGAGGTCTTCAACGACCTCTTCCGTCAGTCCGACCCGCGCCAGGCCGCTGTTGACGCCATGCGGTCCCTCATCGCGCTCGAAGACGGGATCGCACGTCATGCCAGCCAGTCCGGCCATGGCACCCCCTGCGCCGCAGCCCCGCCAGCGCCGCAACTGGATGGCCATGCCTTTACCGAACTGTCCGTCGACGGCCTGTCAGGAGCAGACCTGGCCGACACGCTGCGCTCACTGGGATTCGCCCACACAGGGCAGCACCGAACCAAGCCCGTGCAACTCTGGGAGCAGGGTCAGGCGCGCGTTGTCCTCAACGCGGCCGTGGTCAGGGTGGAGCAGGCGGCCGGCACCGCTGCCATCAGCGCGGTCGCCCTCTCCAGCACGGACCCGGGCGCGTCCGCTGCCCGCGCATCCGCCATGCTCGCCCCGAGGGTGCTGCACCGGCGAGGTCCGTCAGAAACAGAACTTCCTGCTTTCCAGGCACCAGACGGCACAGAGGTAATCTTCTGCGCCACCGGCCGGGAAAATCCCGGATGGCGGGATGATTTCCTGCCCACGGGCGAGAAGAGCGAGAACACCGCAGGCCTCATTACCACCGACCATGTCGCACTCACGCAGCCGTTCGACCGCTTCGATGAATCTGCCCTCTTCTACCGCGAGGTCCTAGGTCTCGGCCGCGCCGTGCCAGGCGAGCTCGCAGCTCCCTTCGGGCTCATCCGCACCCTCGCCGAGACTGACCACGGGACGGAGGTCCAGATCGCCCTCAGCGCTGCCCTGCTCCGCCGCGGTGAATGGACACCGGGTGTCCCGGATCCGCAGCACGTCGCCTTCATGACCCGCGACATCATGCGGGCCGCAGCATGGCTGCGTGAAAACGGTGCCCCCGTGCTGGCGATACCACACAACTACTACGAGGACCTAGCGGCCAGGACGGGAATGAGCCTGCACCGGATCAGGCAGATGGAGGCCTCCAGCATCCTGTATGACTCCGACGCAAAGGGCGAATTCATGCACCTGTACACCAGGATCCTCGGCGGCCGGCTGTTCTTCGAGGTCGTTCAGCGGATTGGAGGCTACGCCGGATACGGTGCCATCAACGCCCCGATCCGGATGGCCGCACACCGCAATGACCGGCTGGCCGTCCTATGGTCGGGGCAGGAGAGCCAGGGCTGTTTCGGCGATCGCATGCAGCGAGTCGGGGCTGCTTCCGCCTTTGCCGAGCGCTTCGATCCCGCGCAGCACGGCCAGTAGGAGCCCGGCAAGCCGGGTGGGGTCCGCGTCCTGGGTGATGTCGCCCGCCCGCTGCGCTCCGGCGATGCAGGAAGAGATCAGTTCCTCGATGGCTGCGAATGTCCGGCGGGCCGTGGCCGCGACGGCCGGATCCTGCTCCGACAGCTCGGCGGTGCCCTTGGCGAGCAGGCAGCCACGCCGGCGGACGTCCGAGGCGGTGGCGTTCGCCACCGCCAGTACATGTGCGCGCAGCCGTTCATAGGCGCCGGCATCCGGGCCGTCGAGCGCCCGGCGCACCGCCTCGATCAGCCCGGCGCAATAGTCGTCGAAGGTGCGCACAAACAGCTGGTGCTTGCCGCCGAAGGCGCCGTAGAGGCTGCCCTTGCCCAGGCCGGTGGCCGCGGCGATGTCGTCCACCCGCGCCGCCGCGTAACCAGTCGACCAGAACTGGTCCCTGGTGACGCGCAGGACCTCGCCTTCATCGAAGCTCCGGGTTCGTCCCATGACCTCACGATACCTATTCTTGACTGTCTCGTCCAGAATCGGCTATGTTCTGGACGAGACGGTCAAGAATAATCGGCCGTCTGTCCCGTCGCCAGCGGCTACCAGGAGCGCGAACGACACCGTGATCTCGAAAGGATTGGGTGCCATGCGCCCCATGGACGGAAAGACAGCCCTGGTCACCGGGGCCTCCAGCGGTATCGGGCGGGCGATCGCCCGGCGCTTTGCCGATGACGGCGCCCGCGTCTACCTGACTGGCCGGCGCAAGGACGAACTCGAAGCCGCGGCCGAGGACGCCGGCGCCGGCGCGGTCGCCGTGCCGTGCGACGTCTCGCAGGCCGCCGACCTCGACCGCGTCATGGACGTGA
>JAWWPV010000568.1:0-3311 GCA_033854775.1 Trebonia sp. | reverse complement strand
GTATCCTTCGCCGCCGCGGGTGTACCGGCACCGCTCGTGGCCGCGCTCGCGGCCGGGGGCATCACTACCCTCTTCCCCATTCAGGCGGCCACGCTGCCGGACGCCCTATCCGGCCGCGACATCCTCGGGCGGGGGCAGACCGGATCGGGCAAGACGCTCGGCTTCTGCGTCCCGCTGGCCGCGAGACTGGTCGACGGCTACACGAGCGCCTGCCGCCCGCGCGGCCTGGTGCTGGTGCCGACCAGGGAACTCGCCAGCCAGGTCCACGCCGTCCTCGCGCCGCTGGCCGCGTCGGTGGGGCTGAGTGTGGCGACGATCTACGGCGGGGTCCCCCAGAAGCCTCAGGTGGCCAAGCTCCGTGACCGCGCCGACATCGTCGTCGCGTGCCCCGGCAGGCTGGCCGATCTCATCGAGCAGGGCCACTGCCACCTCGGCGACGTGGACATAAGCGTGATCGACGAGGCAGACCACATGGCTGACCTCGGGTTCCTGCCCGTCGTGCGGCGGCTGCTCGACATGACCCCGCCAGGCGGCCAGCGGATGCTGTTCTCCGCCACGCTCGACGCCGCCGTCGACATCCTGGCCCGGCGCTTCATGAACCGCCCGGTGCACCATGACGTCGGCCCCATTGAGGCGCCGGTCACCATGGTTCACCACTTGCTCACCGTCGCGCCCGCCGACCGGGTCGGCGTGGTCGCCGCCCTCGCGGGCGGCAGCGGCCGGTCGCTCGTCTTCACCCGGACCAAGCATGCCGCCCACCGGCTCGCCCGCCAGCTGGCCACGAGCGGCATCCGGGCAGCTGAACTGCACGGGGACCTGTCGCAGGGAGTGCGGGAACGGAATCTGGCCTCCTTCGCGGCCGGCGCGGTGCGGGTCATCGTCGCGACCGACATCGCCGCCCGCGGTATCCACGTCGACGGCATTGACCTGGTTATCCACGCCGACTCGCCGGCCGAGCACAAGGCCTACCTGCACCGGTCGGGGCGGACCGCCCGGGCCGGTGCGACCGGGACAGTGATCACCCTCCAGACTCCCGCCCAGGCCGCCGGCGTTCGCGACCTGATGCGGAAGGCGGGTGTCGTTCCGCTGACCGCCACTGTCACTCCCGGATCGGCGCTGCTGCGCTCGATTGCCGGCGAGCCCGCTCCGAGGGTCGCTGTCTCGCTGAATGTGGTCCGCCCGGAACCCATCGCGGCCGCTCCCGGGACCGGGCGGGGTGCGGCAGCGGTGTCGGCCGGCTTCCGCGGCCGTCGGCGTCGCTGACCCCTTTCCGGGCGGCCGCCGACGCGCTGGCCGCCTTCGAAGTGGCGGATCGGGGCGGGTGATGGTGGTTAGATGAGACTGGTTGTAGTCGAAGTTCGTGTACGTGTCACAGCGCCTGCGGATTCTGACAGCGGGCGCCTCTTTCAATGCTCCCTCCGGACCGGAGGACAGGTGGCCGTGCGGCCCGGGATGCACGCCTGTGGGTCCTGATGATCGTTCCAGAAGGAGAGCACAGTGGCTCAGGGAACAGTGAAGTGGTTCAACGCGGACAAGGGCTACGGCTTTATCGCCCCCGACGACGCTACGCCGGATGTCTTCGTCCACCACTCCGCTATCGAGACTGACGGATACCGCAGCCTGCAAGACAACCAGCGCGTCGAGTACACCGCGGTCCGCGGCGCCAAGGGCCCTCAGGCCGAGCACGTCCGGCCCCTCTGAGGTCGAAGACGGTACCTGCGGGGGATAGGCCTCGCAAACTGTCCCCCGCAGGCTTCCGGAAGCGGAGCGCACTGTCCGCCCTCCGCGAGTGCTGCCCGGTTGAGGATCAGCGCATGGCGGGCCGCGTCCAGGGACGGAGTTTCTCCGGGTTGCGTACGACCCAGATGTGCTTGATCCGGTCGCCCGCGACCTCGAACGCGAACACCGTCGCGGTGACGCCATCTTGCTGATACACCAGCCCCGGCTGGCCGTTGACGGTGCGTTCAAGCAACGTCATGTTCCTAGGCCCCCGGTTGGCTATTTCGATCCAGGCCCGCGCGATCTGCTCGCCGCCTTCGATGGGGCGCAGGAAGGCAATGGCGAGCCCGCCGCCGTCGGCGACCGCCGTGGCATCGGGGTCGAGCAGCCTGATGAGGGCGGCTATGTCCTTGGCTTCCCATGCCTGCTTGAAATCCCTGACGATGCTGGCCTGCCGGGCGGTGGGGGTGGCGGGAGGTTGCGCGGCGCTGACGCGGCGCCGGGCTGAGGAGGCCAGCTGGCGGCACGCCGCGGGCGTACGGCCGACCATCTCGGCCACCTCGGCGAAGGGGTAGCGGAAGACATCGTGCAGGATGAACGCGACGCGCTCGGCCGGGGTCATCGATTCGAGCACGACGAGGAAGGCCATGCTGACCGACTCATCCAGGGTGACCCGGTCGGCCGGGTCGGCCGCGGTGCCCGGTCGCTCGCTTGACCACTCCGTGTGTGCGGGCAGCGGCTCGGGGATCCACTCGCCCACGTAGGCCTCCCGCCGGGCCCGGGCCGAGCCGAGCTGAGTGAGGCAGACGCGGCTGGCGACCGTGGTCAGCCAGGCGCCGGGGGACTCGATGGCCTGTTGCTGCTCGCGGTTCATGGCGTACCAGCGGGCGTAGGTCTCCTGGACGGCATCCTCGGCCTCGGCCAGGGACCCCAGTAGCCGGTAAGCGAGATTGACCAGCCGGCGCCGCTCGCTCATGATCGCGCTCAGGCCCGGATCGGGCCGGCCGCTTCCTGGCTCTGATCCGATGGTCATGGTGTCGACGGCCTCCCTCGGTCGCAGCTGCCCGCACCAGTTAGACAAGACAGCCCACCGGAATGTGAGGCAGGCCCGTCGCCTCACATTCCGCGGGGTTGCGTGGTCGTACTCCTAGACAACACACCACGACCAGCCCAGGAGGCACCATGACGACCCCGATTCCGGCAACGCTGTTCGCCGACCCGGCGCCCGCGCAGCGCCTGGAGCGGGCGGCCGCTGCGCTGGCGGCGAAAAATTTCGGCGTCGAGATCCTCGACGACGCCGCCGCCGCGCGTGCCCGCGTCAAAGATCTGATACCCGAGGGCGCCAGCGTGTTCACCGGGGCCAGCGAGACCCTGCGCCTGTCTGGCATCGAGGAGGACATTAACAACAGCGGGCGCTACGACGCCCTCAGGTCACGCGGCACGACCATGGACCGCGTCACCCAAATGGACGAGATCCGGAGGCTGCTCGCCAGCCCCGACGTCATCGTGGGCAGCGTCGCCGCCGTCACAGAAACCGGCTCCCTCGTGGTCGCGTCGGCCAGCGGAAGCCAGCTAACCGGCTACGCCGGCGG
>JAWWPV010000567.1:0-2780 GCA_033854775.1 Trebonia sp. | reverse complement strand
CCTCAAGCACCGCGAGACCACTGGACGCCGCGACCCTGGCCGCGGTTCCGTCGTCCGTGGGCAACTCGCTGCTCCAGGCCAGCGCCAGCCCGCTCGGCTTCAGCACCGCGAGGATGCCGCCACCGAGCCACAAGCCGAAGCCCGCGCCGTCCAAGACGGCCACGCCGACTCCCACCACCACGGCGCCGACCGCATCGCCCTCGACCTCGTCCGTCGACTCGGGCGGGCTGACGCCGCAGGCCACGGCGGAGTACCAGACCCCGAGCGGCGAGAACCAGAAGGCGTGGTCCGAGGCCATCCTGAACGCGCTCGGTGCCCCACTGACCAGCGCGAACATCGTGTCGATCGGTTTCTGGATGCAGAACGAGGCGGGCACGCCGGCCAGCGGCGGCATCGTCGGCGCCAACAACCCGATCAACGTGAGCCAGCCCTGCTGTGGCGGGGTGCCCATCCGGGATGACGGCGACGGCGTCACCTTCCTGCAGTCCTACCCCACCGCCGCTGACGGTGTCGAGGCGACCGCGCAGTACCTCAACCGCGGCAACTACACCCAGATCCTCGCCGACCTGAAGGCGGGCGCCGGCCTGATGAGCGACTCGAGCCTGGCCTCGGAAATCTCGCTGTACAGCGGCGGCGGGTACAGCACGATCCCCGACTCCTTCGGTTCGTCCCAGGGGACGCCGCTGAGCTAGGCTTCCGCCGCCCTCCGGAGCCGGCGTGGCCCGCCAGGCGGAGCACCAACTCGTTCGGGACAATCCTGCTTTTGATTTGGATTTTGGCCGACGGTTCGTTGGCGGAGGTTGCCCGCGCGGTCCGGTCGGTGGCGGCTCATGAGGATTTGCCCGAACGACTTGTGCTGTCTCGTGGCGGTTCCCGCTTCGCCCGGACGGCGTGATAGACCTTCATCGCAGCCCCTTCGGCGTTAGGACGTCGCCCCATGACTGATTTGCCCGTGCGTCGCTTCCGCGGTCGTGACGGCGTGGAACTGGCCTGGCGTGAGATCGGCGACGGACGGCCCGTGGTGCTGCTGCACGGGCTGATGGGCAGCGGGGCGCTCATGGCCAGCAACGGCCCGGCCCGGGCGATCGCCGAGCAGGGGTACCGGGTCATCCTGCCCGACCTGCGCGGCCACGGGGACAGCGCGCGGCCGCACGATCCGGCCCGCTACCCGCCTGACGTACTCGCCGACGACGGGCTCGCGCTGATCGACCACCTGGGGCTCGACGCCTACCACCTTGGCGGGTACTCCCTGGGCGGCAAGGTCGTGCTGCGACTGCTCGCCCGTGGCGCCCGGCCGGCCCGCGCGGTCGTGGGCGGGCAGGGCCTCGACGCGCTCGACGCGGAAAGCGGCCGCACGGACGGTTACCGCCGCATGCTGGCCGCCGTGGCCAACGGTGACGCCTTCGAGCCTGGGTCCCCCGAGGAGGGCCTCGCCGGATGGGTCACGCAGATCGGCGCCGACCCGCGGGCCATCGGCTACCTCCTCGACAGCTTCGTCGCGACGCCGCGCGACGCGCTGCGGGAGGTCCCGACGCCCACGCTCATCGTGGCAGGCGACGGCGACAGCCGCGGCGCGTCCGCGGGCGAGCTTGCCGCTCTCCTGCCGAAAGGGCAGCTCGTCCTGGTCCCCGGCGACCACATGACGGCCCTTGACGCACCGGAGTTCACGGACGCGGTGCTGAACTTCCTCGGGTAGTCCAGGTTCAACGGAAGGCCAGCGAGCCGGCGTGACATCACGTTTACTGATGCCGTTACGCGCTAGCTGCGCTGAAAAAACCGGAAATTACGGTCTTGTCCGTTAGGAAATGTATTGCTTGAGGAGCGGCGCCATGCCTGATAGTGATCTTGAAATCGTGCTAGTATTCGAGTATTAGCTTTTCATGATCATTTAATCGAACGGAGTGGTTGGGGTGAGTTGGCAGCCAGGCGGTCACAGCGGGGCGGGCGAAGAGCCCGAACCCGGCCCTGGCCTGCTCGGTCGTGGCGCTCCCGGCGGTGCCCCGCTTGGCCGCGACCTGTGCCTTCCCGGGTTTGTCAAGGACGGGGAGTGGGACACGTGCCCGCCGTCGGCGGCACTCGCCGCCGCGCTGGAAGCGGCCTCAGGCCCCGATTGGCGCTGCCCCGGCGCGACCCGTGACGAGATGTTCGGCCTGCTGCGCCAGTGGCAGGCCGTCGAGTCGTGGGCGGCGGCCGGGAAGCTCGGTGTGCTGCGGGCGCTGATCCGCGACGACGACGAGCCGCTGCCCGGCGGCGGCTACCACGGTGACCTGCCCGACGGCTGGACCAGGTCCCTCACCCACGGGGTCGCCCTGGGCCTGTCCATGCCCGCCGGATCGGCGGACAAGCTGATGTGGCTGGCGTGGAACCTGGGCGCTGCGCTGCCCGGCACAGGCGCGCTGCTGGCCGGCGGCGAGCTCACCCTCGCCAAAGCCCGGGCGGTCGACACGGCCCTGAACCTGCTTAGCGACCAGGACGCCGCCGCGGCTGAGGCGATGCTCGTCCCGGAGCTGCCGGGCAAGACCTACGGCCAGGTGCAGAAGCTCGCCGTCCAAGCAGCGCTCACCGTCGATCCGGAATCGGCGATCCGGCGGCGCCAGGACGCCGAGCGGAACAAGTGCCGGGTGCAGCTGTTCCGCGAGGAGACCGGCGCGGCGGGACTGTCCGGCCGGGACCTGCCCACCGACCAGGCCCTGGCCGCCCACGCCAGCGTCTGCGCCAGGGCTCAGCAGTACAAGGACTCGGGCGCCTTCCCCGGCGACACCCGGATGGACCAGTACCGC
>JAWWPV010000566.1:0-4822 GCA_033854775.1 Trebonia sp. | reverse complement strand
ACGGTTACCGACGCCAGGCCTGGTCTGCCCGGGGGGCCCGGGAAGCAAGTAAGTCGAGCAAAGCCAGCGAAGTCGCAGGGATCCGCAGGCATGCAGGTGCGGAAGCGGAACGGCGATTCCGAGCCGGTTGACGTCAACAAGATCGTGCGCGCGGTGGAGCGCTGCGCGGATGACCTGGCCGAGGTCGACCCGCTGCGGGTCGCGACGAAGACGATTAGTGGCCTGTATGACGGGGCGACCACCGCCGAGCTTGACCGGCTGTCGATCCAGACCGCCGCGGAGATGACCGGCGAGGAGCCGCAGTACTCACGGCTGGCGGCCCGGCTGCTGGCCGGCTACGTCGACAAGGAGGTGCGCGGGCAGGGCATCGCGTCGTTCAGCCAGTCGGTCAGCCTCGGTCACGCCGAGGGCCTGATCGGCGACGCGACCGCGACGTTCGTCAAGGACAACGCACGCAAGCTCGACGACGCCGTCGCACAGGCCGTCGTACGGGGCGCGGACTGGGAATTCGAGTACTTCGGCATCAAGACCGTCTACGACCGCTACCTGCTGCGCCACCCGGCCACCCGGCTGGTGACCGAGACCCCGCAGTACTTCCTGCTGCGGGTCGCCTGCGGGCTGTCGCGGACGCCCGCCGAGGCGATCGGGTTCTACCGGCTGATGTCATCCCTCGCCTACCTGCCGAGCTCGCCGACCCTGTTCAACGCGGGGACCAGCCACCCGCAGATGTCGTCCTGCTTCCTCGTTGACTCACCGCGCGACGACCTTGGCTCGATCTATGACCGCTACGGGCAGTTCGCCAGGCTGAGCAAGTTCTCCGGGGGGATCGGCATCGGCTGGTCACGTGTCCGCTCGCGGGGGGCGCTGATCCGCGGCACCAACGGCGCGTCCAACGGGATCGTCGCGTTCCTCAAGACGCTGGACGCCTCGGTCGCCGCGGTGAACCAGGGCGGCCGCCGCAAGGGCGCCGCCTGCGTGTACCTGGAGCCGTGGCATCCCGATGTGGAGGAGTTCCTTGAGTTGCGGGACAACACGGGTGAGGACGCCCGCAGGACGCACAACCTGAACCTGGCCAACTGGGTGCCCGATGAGTTCATGCGCCGGGTCGAGGCCGACCAGGCGTGGTCGCTGTTCGACCCGGACCAGGTGCCCGAGCTGACCGACCTGTGGGGTGACGCGTTCGACGCCGCCTACCGGCGGGCCGAGGCCGAGGGGCGCTATGTCCGGCAGGTCCCGGCGCGGGACCTGTACGGCAAGATGATGCGCACGCTGGCGCAGACCGGCAACGGCTGGATGACGTTCAAGGACGCCTGCAACGCAAAGTGCAACCAGACAGGGGAGAGCGGGCGCGTAGTCCACCTGTCGAACCTGTGCACCGAGATCACCGAGGTCACCAGCGACGACGAGACCGCCGTGTGCAACCTCGGCTCGATCAACCTGGCACGGCACCTGGCCGCCGGAACGGACGGCACGCCGGAAGTCGACTGGGCCAAGCTCCGTGACACGGTGCGGACCGCGGTGCCGTTCCTCGACCGGGTCATCGACCTGACCTACTACCCGAGCGAGCAGGCCGCCGCGTCGAACCCGCGCTGGCGCCCGGTCGGCCTTGGCGTCATGGGCCTCCAGGACGTGTTCTTCGCGCTGCGGCTGCCGTTCGACTCGGCCGCGGCGCGCGAGCTGTCGGCGCGCATCAGCGAGGAGATCCACCTGACCGCGCTCGAGGTCTCCGCCGGCCTCGCCGCCGAGAGCGGCCCGCACCCGGAGTTCGCGCGGACCAGGGCCGCCGCGGGGTGGCTCCAGCCTGACCTGTGGGGCGCCGAGGTGACACAGCCCGAGCGGTGGGCGGCGCTGCGTTCCCTGGTGGCCGAGACGGGGCTGCGCAACTCGCTGCTGATCGCGATCGCCCCGACCGCGACGATCGCGTCGATCGCCGGGTGCTACGAGTGCATCGAGCCCCAGGTGTCGAACCTGTTCAAGCGCGAGACCATGTCGGGGGAGTTCCTCCAGGTCAACACCGCCCTGGTGGCCGAGCTGCGGGCGCTTGGCCACTGGACGCCGCCGGTCCGCGAGGCCATCAAGGTCGCCGGCGGCTCGGTGCAGGAGATCACCGCGCTGCCCGAGGAGACCAGGCTGCTGTTCCGCACCGCATGGGAGCTGCCGCAGCGGGCGCTGATCGACCTGGCCGCGGCGCGGGGCCCGTTCGTCGACCAGTCGCAGTCGCTCAACCTGTTCATGGCCGCGCCGACCATCGGCAGGCTGTCGTCGATGTACATGCACGCATGGAAGAGCGGCCTGAAGACCACCTACTACCTGCGTTCCCGGCCCGCCACCCGCATCCAGCAGGCCACCGTCGCCGCCGTCGCCCCCACCGCGGAGACGGCACCGGAGACGGCCGTCGCCTGCTCCCTTGAGAACCCCGAGACCTGCGAGGCATGCCAGTGACCACGACCGAGACCCACCCGAGCGCGCGAACGGGGCACCTGCTGCTCGACCCCGGCATGGACCTGACGCTGCGGCCGATGCGCTACCCGGCGTTCTACGACCGGTTCCGCGACGCCATCAAGAACACCTGGACGGTGGAGGAGGTGGACCTGCACTCGGACTTGCCCGACTTGTCCAAGCTGTCCGCGGCGGAGCGGCACCTGGTCTCCCGCGTCGTCGCGTTTTTCGCCACCGGCGACACGATCGTGGCGAACAACCTCGTCCTCAACCTGTACCAGCACGTGAACTCACCGGAAGGGCGGCTGTACCTGTCCAGGCAGCTGTTCGAGGAGGCCGTCCACGTGCAGTTCTACCTCACCCTGCTGGACACCTACGTGCCCGACGAGAGGGAACGGGCGGCGGCGTTCGCCGCCGTGGAGAACATCCCCTCGATCGCCCGCAAGGCGGAGTTCTGCTTCAAGTGGATCGACTCGGTCTTCGAGCTGCGCGAGCTGCGGACCGCCGCCGACCGGCGCGCGTTCCTGCTCAACCTCATCTGCTTCGCCGCCTGCATCGAGGGCCTGTTCTTCTACGGGGCGTTCGCCTACGTGTACTTCCTTCGCTCCCGCGGCCTGCTCAACGGCCTGGCCTCCGGCACCAACTGGGTGTTCCGCGACGAGTCCATGCACATGGCCTTCGCCTTCGAAGTCGTGGAGACGGTCCGCGCGCAGGAGCCTGGCCTGTTCGACGACGAGATGGCGCGGCAGGTCCGCGAGATGCTCGCCGAGGCCGTGGAGTGCGAGGCGCGGTTCGCGGAGGACCTGCTCGGCCAGGGGGTGGCCGGCCTGTCCCTGGCGGACATGCGCGCCTACCTGGAGCACGTGGCGGACCGGCGGCTCGCTCAGCTCGGCATCGACCCGCTGTACGGCTCGCGGAACCCGCTGGCGTTCATGGACCTCCAGGACGTCCAGGAGCTGTCCAACTTCTTCGAACGCCGGGTCTCCGCCTACCAGGTCGGCGTGACCGGCGAGGTCGCCTTCGACGACGACTTCTAACCCCGCCGCAACAGACCCTCTCGGCGGGGGATTCTCGGTCAGCTGGCGGATGTCTCGCGCCTCCGCGGAGGCCATCATGTGGCACCTGTCAACTCAGACCTCCCCGTAGGCGGCGGACGCGGCACGCCCCTTGGTCACGTGGGTCACCCCCGTAACCCCCCAAGGAGCAGACTGTGCTGGTTCACGCCAGGTCAGGCGACGCCGCCTTCGCGGCGTGCCTGCGGCTTTTCCGCAACTACCCGATGGCCGTCAGGCGGCACTACGCGGAGCACCGCTACGGCTCGATGGTGCTGATGAACCGGGACGCGGGAACGGCCAGGTACTTCGTCCTCATCATGGAGTGGGACGAGCTGTTCGTGCTGCGGCACTGGGACCGCCGTGACGGGGCGCGGGTGGAGATCGGGCCGCACGAGCCCGTCGCCGCCGAGGCTCGCCAGGTGATCGAGGCGAGCGTCCCGGTGCCGCGGGACGGCGCGCTGCTCGGCTGGGCGTCCGGGTACCAGGTGCAGGCGGTGCTCGCGGCCCATGGCCGGCTGCCCGAGCCGTGGGAAGACGCCTCCGCCGTCCCTGGGGTGCTGGTGATGCCGCTGGTCGGGAGCCAGCCGGCCGAGGGGGCGCCGCTGGCCGCGAGCCCGCTTGACGACGGCTGGCTGTGGGAGCACGTCGAACGGGGCCAGCTCGTTGACATCAGCCCGCTGGTCACGCGCAGTCCGGGCTGCGTGTTCTTGGTGCCGGGGGGTGCCGGGGCCGCCGGGCCGCGCCCGGTCGGCGCCCGCGTCGTCGTCACCGAGCGGCTGAGCACCGACGAGTTCTGGCTGCCGGCCGGCGTCTACGCCGATCACTGGAAGCTCCGCGAGGGCATGCCCGTGATGACGGCCAGGCAACTGCTCGCGCTGCCCGGTGTCGTTGACCTGGCCGGCCGCTCCGGGCAGCAGCACATGCTCGGCGTCTAGCTCGCGACCCCCGTCCCTGAGGTACCTGGCACACCGCGGCGGGCAACTGGAATTGTTTTGACGCGTAGTGCAGGAGGGAAAGCAGGGACTATGGGGGGCGGGGGCATTCCTCGGGCCAGGTCACACCCGGACCGGCTGCGAGGAAAATCAGACCGGGTGCGCGATGAGCCCGCGGGCGCGAGCGCGGACAAGGATCGGGCGCAGTTCCTCGCGGTCGTCTCGCATGAGATGCGGACGCCGCTAACCTCGATCATTTCGTTCAGCGAGCTGCTGCGCAGCGAGGCGGGCGGGCTATCGCCCGAGGGCCTGCACTTCCTCGGCATCATCGCGCGGAACGCCGCCCGGCTGCTCCGGCTGATCGATGACCTGCTGATGCTGAACCGGCTTGAGGCG
>JAWWPV010000565.1:0-3047 GCA_033854775.1 Trebonia sp. | reverse complement strand
GGCGGATCTGGAACGTGAGGCCTCGGCGTCGTTAAGGATTGTGATGCCGGCCACGGGGCCCGCCCGGGCGGGCCCCGTGGCAGGGCATTGACGCGGGCGGGCGCGCTGGGCTGGCGCGGGCGGCTCGTGCCGCGGAAGACGGGTACTGAGGATGGGCCCGGTAGCGGGAGCCGGTAGCGGTAAGCTCGCGTTCGGCGCGGCAGGTCGCGTCAAGGCATAGCAGACAGAGGACGTGGACTGATGGCAACAGGTACAGTGAAGTGGTTCAACGCAGATAAGGGCTTTGGTTTCATCGCCCCCGATGACGGGACGGCGGACGTGTTCGTGCACTTCTCCGCGATCACGAGCTCTGGCTACCGGTCGCTGGATGAGAACCAGAAGGTCGAGTTTGACGCGACCCAGGGTCAGAAGGGGCCACAGGCGGAGAACGTCCGCCCGATCTAAAGGCGTAGCGCTCCGTGTCGCCGCCGCAGCGCGCTTGCCGGGCCGGCCGACTGACCCGTCGGCATCATCGGCTTGCGCGTACAGAAAGCCACGTTCGGCGCGGCACAGACGAGCTCCTGCAGAAAGACTGCCGGCACGCCGAATCAGGCGGTTCCTTGTGCTGGAAGTCGGATGGCGTCGGGCCGCCTCAGGCACATACGAGGCCCACCGCAGGTACGTAACCTGCAAGACGCGGAACGCGACGTCATCCAGCGAATTCTGGCTGCGCGGCCTGACCGGTAACCCCCCGGCTTCACCGCGACCCCGCCATAGAAGTGCAGCGCCCCGTCGGCGTTCGGCCGGGGCCAGTCGCCGATGCCCTCCACGCCAGGCGGCGGCAACTAGGCGCTGTCGGTGCAGGACAACCTCGATATCGGCCGGCCCGTTCTGATCGGCGGACACGTGGTTGGTCGCGATGGCCAGCTTGGCGCCGTCGGCGCTTCACCGCATCGGTGACGCTGAAGTCGCGACGCAACCGCACGACGGTATGCATTCCGTCGACAAGAGGCTCATCGCCAGCGATGTTGTCGTGGTCCATGGACGACACCGTAAGAGATCCGCGCACTGGCCGCCCGCTCACACCCGCACCCGGCCGGGACCTGGTATCGGGTCTCGGAACACAGCGCCCCGATCACCCCGTTCTGCGCGCCGACAGGCAGGGCGAGGGCCTGTTCCGGACCTCGCGCCGAACGGCGGTTCCGGCGCGTCAAGGCATGGGGAAAGTAGCGGAGGGTATCTGGCTCGAGGTCAGAGGATCGGTTCATCCGGGTCTGTGATCCGCGGCCAGCCCGGCAGCCGTGTCCTGGCCCGCTCGACGAGCATAGGCATCAGCTGCTGACTCCAGGCCTCGAGGCTGATCGTCCCGCTGGACATGCCGCCGTGCGCGTACTGCTCCAGGTACACCGAGGTGGCCGGGTCGCTGGCGAGGTCGGTGCCTGCGAGCTCGCGGAAAGCCTGGTGCAGGAGGCTGGTCAGCTCGCCGGGCGAGGCCGGGATGTCCTGGCCGGCCAGGTGCGCGCGAAGGGCCCGCCATAGGTAAGGGTCACCGCGCAGGCCCCACGTTTGTGGCTCGGGGCCGAACAGGGCCGACACCGGCATGGCCGGGCGCTCATTACCAGTCACGGCAGGAGTCTCGCACAGCCGCCGGGCCCGGGCAGGGCACCGCGACTCCGCGGCCGGGCCAGCCGCACCGCGAGCCGCCGGTCCCGCATGGCGGTTGGCGGCAGCGCAGGGACTCACGTTCCATCACGTTGCGGCAGCAGCAAGAGTTGCAGGCAGTCAGACACCAGCTCCGGATCGACGAATCGGTCTATGTCAGCCATTGCGCCGGTGGATCGCGCGCCGCGTGCAGAACGTCTGGTTACTTGCGCTTCCGGACGCTGGATGGCTGGACTGGTTTTGTGTGGCTTCCGTCACCCGCGTGGATACTTCATTTGCTACTGGCCTGGGAAGAAGTCGCTCATCGCGGTCGCGGCGGCGTCGTTAGCGGTGAGCGGGGCGAGTCCCCAGGCCGTCTCGATCGTGTGCAGCAGGCTGTAGTGGTTGTACGGGACCTGCGACTTGAAGCCGGCGGGGACGCCCTGGGCGATGACCAGGGTGGCGACCTCGTTGCCCGGCGAGTCGTCGTTCTCGTCCCAGGTGATGAACAGCAGTGACCGCCGCTGGGTGAACGCCTCGGAGGACAGCAGCGCGGGCACTGCGGCCGACAGCCAGGTGTCGCCCTGGGCGACGGTGCCGTCGTGCATGTCGTGGGTCATGTCCGGGGTGATCTAGCCAAAGGACGGCGTGCTGCCGAGGGCGGACAGGTCCTTGGCGAGCTGAGTGTAGGGCACGACGTTGGCGAACTGCCCGGGGTCGGTCCTGATGTTGTCGTAGTAGACGAACGGGTCGTGCTTTTGCATGTAGGGGTAGGCGTCGCCGACGAAGGCGGGCGACGGCATCGACTCCATGTACGCCCGCCAGGCGCGGCCCGACGCGGCCACGCGGTCGACGGCGATGTTCGGCGCGCTCTGGAAGCAGCCGGTGCAGTCCGTGCTGAGGCCGAACGTGGAACCGCCGGTCAGCGCCAGATAGTTGGGCAGGCTCGGGTGCGACACCGCCGCATAGTTCGCGGCCAAGCCATAGCTGGCGGCGAGTTCGTTGATGAACGGAGCGTCGGCGCTGCCGATGACCTGGCTCGCCGAATGGTTCTCCATGACGATGACGAAGATGTGGTCAAAGGCCGGAACCGTGGGCACGGCTGTAGCTTATGCCGCCTCAGGCAAGGCTCGGCCGCCGTGCACCAATCTGCCGGGCGCCAGATCATCCTGATCTGCACGCACGCATCAGGCGAGATCGCAAATGGCACAGCCAACCAGGCGGAAGTGTGCGCTCAGCCATGAAGCAGGATCGATCACACTGCGTGAAACGAACGCGGCCCCCATGACTTCGAGTCCGGCGATTGTGGCGGCGCAGTCCCCAGCTGCGGTCCAGCGCCCGCAAGCAGCAGGCCGTCGGCTGGTGACCGGGTGACCGCGTTAACGATCTTCTGCGTGTAGCTGACTGTGATGTCCTGGCAGGTGACC
>JAWWPV010000564.1:0-4329 GCA_033854775.1 Trebonia sp. | reverse complement strand
TCCACCGCCGAACCGGCCGCCCGCGCCCGCGCCAGCACCCGCGCTGGCCGTGGCGGTCAGCGGTGGTGCCACCGCCTGCACGATGGCCGCCGCGCCGTAACCGACAGCCACCCCGGCAACGCCGCCGATCACCCCGATGACCAGCGACTCGCCCATGATCTGGCGGATGATCCGTCCGCTGTTCCAGCCGATCGCCTTGAGCGTGCCGAACTCGCGGACCCGGCGGCTCACCGCGCTCATGGTGAGGATGCTCGCCAGGCCGAAGGCTGCCGCGAGCACCGCGACGGCAAGCCACTTGCCCAGGTTGTTAGCGAGCGTGGAGGCACTGGACAGCGACCCGGTCACCTCGCTGGCGAGGTCACTCGACGTGGTGACGGTCGCGGTCGGCAGGGCCTTGGCGATCTCGCTCGACAAGGCGGAGATGTCCGTCGCGCTCGTCGCCGACACGTAGATCGTGTTGACCTCGTTCGCCATGTTCGCCAGTGCCTGGGCGCGGGCCAGCGGAATATAGACATCGGCGTCGGTGACGCCCTGCGCGGCGGCGACGATGCCGACCACCGTGAAGGACTTGCCGGCGACCGTGATCTTCGATCCGGTCTTCAGGTTCTCGGACTTGGCGTAGTTCGAGTCGACCACGGCGACGTTCTCGTTCGCCTGACTGGCCGTCAGGGCGCTGCCTGACGTGATCGTGCCGGAGCTGAGCGGTCCGAGGGAGTCATTGGCGGGATCCACGCCGGCGACGCTGAAGGAGTTTGTGCTGAACGCTCCGGCCGCCCCTCCGCCCGATCCGCCCGACCGGCCACCGGGCGCGCCGCCGCCCGCGGAGATCGTCCCAGACAGCGACACGTCGTTCAGGGTTAGCGAGCCGACCGCGCCCGAGACGTCCTTGAGGGCTGACACCGTGGTAACGGCGGACGACTTCATGGTGCCCGTCCCGCCGCCGACGAGAATGTTCCTGCTGACATTGGTGCCGCCGCTGCCTTGCTGGCCGCCCGCGATGCTAAACCGCTGGCCGCCGCCGGAGCCCGCCGTTGGCGCCTGGGTGACCGTGACGTCCGTGCCCACGCCGTACAGCGATTTGAGCACCGTGCCCTGGGTGGCCGAGACGCCATTCGCGGCCGCCGTCACGGTGATGACGAGCCCGACCCCGAGCGCCAGCCCAAGTGCGATGAAGATCGCCTGCCGCATCCTGCGCCGCAGCTCACGGAGCAAGTAGGTAATGAACATCGTGATTACCTTTCGCTAAGGCTGGTCAGCCCGCTGATCCGCCGTGGAAGCCGGCGGATCCGCCGCAGGCCTGGAGCGCCTGCTTGAAGGAGCTTGCCGCCGATCCGGTGGGCCGCGCACGCGGGGTCGCGCCGCTGCCGCTGCCGCCGCCGGAGCCGCCACCGCCGGCTCCCTGCGGCGGGGTCACGCCATGCTGCTCAAGGCACTTGCGGAGGGTGGAAGTCTGCGACGTGCCAGAACTGGAAGACGAGCCAGGACTGGAACCAGTGCCCGCCGAGCTGCCGCCGCCGCAGCCGGCCGCGGCGACAACCGAGGCCAGGGCGACCGCGCCGAACACAGCCCGCCGGCCGTGCCTGCTGCCCGCTAGGTCGAAGAGGCGGATCAAGCGATTCCTCCCTGAAACTGCCCGCGGGCGACGCGTGCCGCGATCACCCGGGCGGGACCCGTTGTCCCGTCACGTGCAGTCAAGGGGGTGTGGCTTGCGATCTCGTTGTGGTTGCCTCGTGGGTTCGTCAGGGGCCGGACGGTCAGCCTTCTCCGGTCGCCAGCGGCAGGCGGACGGAAAAGGTGGCCCCACGGCCCGGTGCCGTGTCCACGCTGATCTGCCCGCCGTGCGCGGCCGTCAGCGATGCCGCGATCGCCAGCCCGAGTCCGGTACCGCCACGGGCCCGCCCCCGGCCGTCGTCGGTGCGGTAGAAGCGCTCGAACACCCGCGCCGCCTGGTCTTGGGTCAGGCCAGGCCCGGTGTCGGCGACGGACAGCGCACCGCTCCCCGCCGCGCTCGTCACGGTGACCGTCACCGGTGCCCCGTCGGGAGTGTGCTTGTCGGCGTTGCTGAGCAGGTTGTCGATGACCTGCCGCAGCCGCTCGTCATCGGCGAGGACGATGACCGGCTCGGCGGCGACCAGTGTTACCGGCCGGTCCGGGTGCACCACGCGGATGGCCTGGACGGCCTCGGCGGCGATGCTCGCCAGGTCCGCGGGCCTGAGCTCGAGCGGCCGTCCGGCGTCGAGCCTGGCCAGCAGGAGGAGGTCTTCAACGAGCCGCCCCATCCGGCCGGATTCGCGGACGATCAGCCGCATCAGGCGCAGCAGCTCCTCCTGGCTCGCCGCCGCACCCTGCTGAAGGCCGTATTCCGCGAGCCCCTGGACCGACGTAAGCGGCGTGCGCAGCTCGTGGCTGGCATCTGCGGCGAATTGCCGCATGCGTTCCTCGGACCGGACGGCGCGCGACTCTCCCTCGGCGCGCGCCTGGTAGGCGGCCTCGATCGTAGACAGCATCGTGTCAAGCGCGGTGGCGAGCCGGCCCACCTCCGTGTTCCCCGTCGGGTGATCGATACGACGGGAAAGGTCACCGCCCGCGATCGCGGCCGCGGTCGACTCGATCCGCGCCAGCGGCGCGAGGCTAGCGCGGACCAGCGGCAGGCCGACCAGCGCGAGCAGCGCGATCGCGATCCCGCCGGCGATCGCGTCAGCCACCTCAAGCCTGGTGACGGTGCTGTTGAGGTCGTTCAGGCTGTAGGCGGTGACCAGGTGCTCCCCGCCGCTGAGCGGCTGGACGAGCACCCGCCAGGACTCGCCGGGCGAGCCGACCGCGGCCGTGGTGAATGGTGTGCCGGTATCGCGCAACTGGGCGGCGGTGAGGGCCGGCCCGTCGGCATCATGCTGTGGTCCGCCCGCTACCTGCGCCGTGCCGTCGGCACCGAGCACCTCGACGAGGAACTGCGTGGGCAGCGTCTGCTGCCCGTTCTGCCTCGGGGGTGCGTCCGGCTTCGACATGATGCGGCTGGCGACCGTGGCGAAGTTGCGCAGCTGGGCGTCGGACCGGTCAAGCAGGTAGCTGCGGAGCAGCGTCGTGCCGAGGAACCCTGCCACCAGGGACGTCAGTACCACAAGGAGCGCCGCGGCGGCCATCACGCGGGTGCGGAGCGAGGCCGCCCGCAGCGTGGCGGTCAGCCGGCGGACGGGTCGCGGCCAGCGGGACCGGTGCGGCCGGGTCACGGCGGCGGGATCCGCAGCACATACCCCACCCCCCTAATAGTGTGGATGAGCCGCGGTTCACCCTGGTCGACCTTGCGCCGCACGTAGCTGATGCACGGCTCCACCACGTTTCCCTCACCGCTCGGGCTGTACTCCCACACATTGTCGAGGATCTGGCCCTTACTGACCACACGCCCCGCGTTGACCATCAGAAACCGAAGCAGCCGGTACTCCGTGGGCGTCAATGCGATGACCTCCCCGCCGCGCCTGACCTCGTGCCGGTCCTCATCAAGCTCAAGGTCGGCGACCTGGAGGCGGGCGCCCGCGGCGTGCGTGGTGCGCTTCAGCACTGCCCTGATGCGGGCGAGCACCTCGTCCAGGCTGAAGGGCTTGGTGACATAGTCGTCGGCGCCGGTCTCGAACCCGGCAAGCCGGTCATGGACCTCGTCGCGCGCGGTCAGGAAGATGACCGGGACCTCGGGGCCGCCGGCCGAGCGGATGCGGCGTGCGACCTCGAACCCGTCCCCGTCCGGCATCATCACGTCGAGCAGCACGAGGTCCGGGCGCGCCAGCATGCTGGCGCGCAGGGCCTCGGCACCGCTCCCGGCGCTGGTCACCTCGTACCCGGCGAACCGCAGCGACCCGCACAGCAGCTCCCTGATGGTGTCCTCATCGTCCACAACGAGCAGCCGCGGCGCAGGCGCCTCTTTCCTAGTCCGCATATCAGTCAAGCGTGCTTGCCGAACCTTGCGGCCAGCTGACCAGCACCTGTACGCGTGCTCCCGATCCGCTCAGCGCACAGTGCCGCGTTAGTCGAGCTTCAGGCCGACGGGGCAGCTCACGCCCGTGCTGTGGTCGGGGCAGTAGCCGTGCGGCACCTTGTACAGGTACTGCTGGTGGTAGTCCTCGGCGAAGTAGAACTCGCTCGCCGGGGCGATGTCCGTGGTGATGCTGCCGTAGCCGCGTCGTGTGACTCCCAGAACACCTTCAGCAGCTGCTGATAGGACACCTTCGCCGGCTCGTACACGACCCGCACGGTTTCCGCGTGGCCGGCAGCCCCGTTCCCCGTTACACGGCCGGTCGGCCGGGTGGTTGTGGCAACGGGCCGCCCATAGCCGACCCG
>JAWWPV010000563.1:0-4086 GCA_033854775.1 Trebonia sp. | reverse complement strand
GCCGTTAACGATCTCGTTAACGGCCCACAGGCAGTCCCGGCTGGCGCCTCCGGCCACGGGACAGCCGTGACCCGTGAGGCGTCAGAGATACCTGATACGGGGATGACAGCGAGAGACCAGGAGGCGGGCGGGACAGGGGAAACCACGAACCGTTCGGGGGGATAGGTTTGATTGGCTTTTTGATTCGAAGAATCCTGCAGGCGGCCATCGTCGTGCTGCTGGTCACGGTGGTCACCTTCATCCTGCTGCGGGCGATCCCTGGCAATGTGGCGGTGGCGATCCTCGGGCCGTCGGCGTACCGTAACCCGGCCGCGCTGGCCCAGTTCAATGCCCAGTACGGGTTCGACAAGCCGTGGTTCTCCCAGTACCTGCTCTGGCTCGGCCACCTGCTGCAGGGGAACCTCGGGTTCTCCTGGAAGCTCGACCAGTCGGTCGCCTCGCTGCTCGGCCAGCGGCTGCCGAAGACGATCATCCTGGTCGGCTTCTCCACGATCATCGCGCTCGTCATCGCCGTGCCGGTCGGGCTGTGGCAGGCGGTGCGGCGCAACAAGCCGGTTGACTACACCTTCACCGCGCTGTCGTTCCTGTTCTACGCGGCGCCGACGTTCTTCGTCGGGACCGTGCTGATCCTCGTGTTCGCGGTGAAGCTGCAGTGGTTCGGGGCCGAGGCGCCGCAGGGCGGGGTCGTCAATGACCTCACCGACTGGCGTGACCTGGTGCTGCCGGTCGCCACGCTGGCCCTCGTGACCATCGCCCTGTTCAGCCGGTACATGCGGTCCTCGGTGCTCGACAACATCAGCGAGGACTACGTGCGCACCGCCCGGGCGAAGGGCGCGTCGTCGCGCCGGGTGCTGTGGCGGCACGTGATGCGCAACTCGCTGATCCCGATCGCGACCCTGCTCGGGCTGTCCATACCGGGAATCTTGTCGGGGGCGCTGATCACCGAGTCGGTGTTCAACTACCCGGGCATGGGCTTCTTGTTCTTCCAGTCGGCCCAGAACCAGGACTACCCCGTGCTGCTCGGCTTCATCATCGTCGTCGCGATCGGCACCGTCATCGGGTCACTGCTCGCCGACCTCGCGTACGCCGTGCTCGACCCGCGCGTGAGGTACGCGTGACGGCCGCGGCCGGGCCGGCGCCGGGTCCCGCGACCGACACCGTCGAGTCGCCGGCGGCGCTGCCCGCGACGAAGCCGCGCGGGATGTTCCGCCGCGGGCTTGAGGTCTTCCTCGAGAACAAGCTCGCGATCGTCGGCGTGGTGCTGCTCGTGCTGATCTTCGGGTTCTGCTTCCTCGGGCCGCTGTTCTACCACACCGACCAGGTGCACGTGAACCTGGCGAACGAGAACCTCGCCCCCGGCCCCGGGCACCCCCTCGGCACGGACCAGAACGGCTACGACATCCTCGGCAGACTCATGGCCGGCGGCCAGATCTCGCTGGAGGTCGGCCTTGCTGCCGCCCTCCTCGCGACCGTGGTCGGCACCCTGTGGGGGGCGATCGCCGGGTACTTCGGCGGGGTTACTGACTCGATCATGATGCGGATCGTCGACGCGCTGCTCGCGATCCCCACGCTCTTCCTCGCGCTCGTCGTCGTCGCCATCTGGCCGCCCACCGAGACCGAGCTCATCCTCGTCATCGCCCTGACGTCGTGGCTGACGACCTCACGGCTGATCCGCGGTGAGGCGCTGTCGCTGCGGGTGCGCGACTACGTGCAGGCCATGCGGGTGATGGGCGGCGGCTCCGCGCGAGCCGTCTTCCGGCACATCGCGCCGAACGCGATCGGCACGATCATCGTCAACGCGACCTTCCAGGTGGCCGACGCGATCCTGCTCATCGTCGCGCTTTCGTACCTCGGCCTGGGCATCAGGCCGCCGCAGACGGACTGGGGCGGCATGCTCAGCGCCGGCCTCAACTCCGTTTACGACGGGTACTGGTGGCAGATCTTCCCGGCCGGCATCGCGATCATCCTTGTCGTCATCGCGATCAACTTCATCGGGGACGCGCTCCGCGACGCGTTCGAGGTCCGGCTGCAGCAACGTTTATCTTCCTTGTTGGGGGGCGTTTTTCTGTTGGCTCCGCTTCTCTCGATCGACGACCTGCGCACCGAGATCCGGCTGCGCCACGGGGTCGTGCACGCCATCGACGGCGTGTCACTGACGGTCAACCCGGGCGAGTGCCTGGGCATCGTCGGCGAGTCCGGCAGCGGCAAGACGATGACCGCGCTGTCGATCATGCGGCTGCTGCCGGGCGGCGGGTCGGTCGTCGGCGGCACCATCAGCGTCGACGGGGTGGACGTCACCTCCCTGTCGGAGTCGGGCATGGAGGACGTGCGCGGCAACCTGATCGGGATGATCTTCCAGGACCCGCTGACCTCGCTCAACCCGACGATGGCGATCGGCGAGCAGATCGCCGAGTCGGTCCGGCTGCACCGGGGCGCGTCCAAGGCGGCCGCCCTTAACCGCGCCGTTGAGGTGCTCGGCCTTGTGGGCATGCCGAAGCCCGCCGAGCGCATCTCGAACTACCCGCACCAGCTGTCGGGCGGCATGCGGCAGCGCGTGATGATCGCCATGGCCCTGGCCTGTGAGCCGAAGCTGCTCATCGCCGACGAGCCGACCACCGCCCTGGACGTCACGATCCAGAAGCAGATCCTTGAGCTGATCGACTCGCTGCGGCAGCGGCTCTCCATGGCCGTGATCCTGGTAACGCACGACCTCGGCGTGATCGCGGGCCGCGCCGACCGCGTCGCGGTGATGTACGCCGGGCGGATCGTGGAGAGCGCGCCGACGCCAGTGCTGTTCGCGAGGCCGCGCCACCCGTACACGGAGGCGCTGTTCGAGGCGCTGCCGGAGAAGGCCGCGGACGGGTCGAGCATCAAGCGGCTGTACAACATCCCCGGGCAGCCGCCGGACCTCACCTCCCCGCCGCCCGGGTGCAAGTTCGCGCCACGGTGCCGTTACGCGCAGGATTCCTGCCGCGCCTCGGAACCGGCGCTGACCGATGCGGGCGGCGCGCACTTTTTCCGCTGCTTCTTTCCCGTCGGGTCCGCCCAGGAGGCGCGTGACCCCGGCACGCCGTTCGTGTCCGTCCCGCCGGAGCGACCGGAGGTGCCGGGCACGCCCGCAGCAGAACTGGCCGCGGGCTCGGCTGCTGGCGGGGCGGCCGCGGAGGAGGCGGCGGGCGGGCTCGCCGTCGCGTCGGCGGACGGGGCGCTGCTTTCCGTCTCCCACCTGGTGAAGAACTTCACGGTGACCGCGGGAGCCGTCCTCCAGCGGAAGGTCGGGCAGGTCTCGGCCGTCGCGGACGTGTCCTTCGGTATCCCCGCCGGGTCTACGTTCGGCCTGGTCGGGGAGTCTGGCTGCGGGAAGACGACGGTGGGACGGCTGATCGTCGGCCTTGAGAAGCCCAGTGGCGGGTCGATCGTGCTCGGCGGACGGGACCTGGCGTCGCTGTCCAGGCGGCAGCGCCGGCGGCAGGCGCGGGCCGTCCAGCTGATGTTCCAGGACTCCTACGCCTCCATGGACCCGCGGATGCGGGTCGGGACGATCCTGCGCGAGCCTCTCGTCATCCAGCGGGACGGGTCACGCGCGTCGCAGGCCAAGCGGGTGAACGCGATGCTGGATGAGGTAGGCCTGCCGGCCGTCGCCGCCGAGCGGTACCCGCACGAGTTCTCCGGCGGGCAGCGGCAGCGCCTTGGGCTGGCGCGGGCGCTGATGCTGCGGCCCTCGATGATCGTGGCCGACGAGCCGGTGTCGGCTCTCGACGTGTCGATCCAGGCGCAGATCCTCAACCTGATGCTCGACCTCCAGCGCGATTACGGGCTGACTTACCTGTTCATCTCGCACGACCTGTCCGTGGTGCGCTACATGTCCGACACGATCGGGGTCATGTACCTCGGCAAGCTGGTCGAGGTCGGCCCGGCCGCCGACGTGTACGCCGCCCCTGTGCACCCCTACACGCGCGGCCTCATCGACACCGTCCCGGTCGCCGACCCGACCATGGAGCGCGCGAAGGAGCACCAGGGCGTACAAGGCGAACTCCCCTCGGCGGTCGCCCCGCCGTCCGGCTGCCGTTTCCGCACCCGCTGCCC
>JAWWPV010000562.1:0-2583 GCA_033854775.1 Trebonia sp. | reverse complement strand
GCGCCAGCGATGGTGAAGGCCGGCCGTCATGGCCGTGTTCATCAGGTCATAGACGCCGGCGATGCGGTCAAACATCGCGCGGACCCTGTCCGCGTCGAGGCGGCCAGAGCTTGCGGCTTGCCCAAGACCCATAGGGCGTTACTTCAGCTGGCCCAGGAAGGCGACGGCGGCCTTGAACTTGTTCGGCGGCAAGTTAGCGAACGAGGGCATCGGAGCCGTTGGATTGACGAGCGTTCGCGCGATCGCGCCTGCCGGCAATCGCGTTGCGACGCGGGTCAGGTTCGGACCCGGGCCGCCGTTGCCGTTTTCGCCGATCTTGTGGCAGGCGAGGCAGCCCGATTGGGCCACCACCGCCTTGCCGGCTTCGTATTCGGCGAGCGTGGCACCGCCCGCCTTGACGATCCTCTGCGGGGTTGGCAAAGAGATCGTCGTCGGGTCTCCGGCATGGGCGCCCTGGTAGGTGAGCAGAGCCATGGCGCTGACGACGACGACGAAGGTCACCATGGCGATCGGCCGGCGCTCGGGCCGGCGCTCGGGGCTGCGGTCGTAGAACGGCAGGAGAAACAGCGCGATCATGCCGAGCGTCGGTATCCCGATCGTGGCGAGCTGGGTGAGGCTGTCCGGCTTGACCACCCGCAGCAGCTCGAAGAGGAAGAAGAAGTACCAATCCGGTCGCGGGACGTATGACGTCGTCGTGGGATTGGGCTTTGGCCCCTGGCCGGCGCCGAGGACCAGCGACATCGTGATGATGACGGCCAAGACGACACACGCCATCGCGCCATCCTTGGTCACGGCGTAGGGGAAGAACGGCTTGCCCTTGGCCTTCAGGATCCCGTAGTCGCGCAGGTACTGCTCCTTCTCGCGACGGTTCATCGCGGATCACTCCAGAGGCGCTGCGGGCGGGCGGGCGCTCGACGGGGCATCTGCTTATACCTCCGCCTCATTGAGCTCCGGGCGCGTTTCGACTTTCTGCCACGGCGGCGCCGTCGTGCCCAGCTTGGTCACCAGATAGAGGTGCGCACCGATCAGCGCGGCGATCAGCCCGGGCACGACGAGCATGTGGATCGAGTAGAAGCGCGAGAGGGTCGTCGCGCCGAATTCCGGTCCGGCCCTGAGGAAGTCCCCGAGGTACGGCCCGATCAGCGGGCCGGTCGCGGTGATGTTGTTGGCCACGACCGTGGCCCAGTATGCGCGCTGGTCAAACGGCAGCAGATAACCGGTGAGGGCCATCACCAACGTCAGAATCAACAGCACTACACCGATCACCCAGTTGAGCTCGCGCGGGTACTTGTACGCGCCGAACAGGAAGGTGCGTGCCATGTGCAGGAACACCAGGACGACCATCACGCTCGCACCCCACAGGTGCATACCGCGAACGAACTGACCGAGGAATACCTGGTCGGTTATGTGTCTGATCGATTCGTAGGCGCCGCCGCCCGCGTCTGGGCGGTAGTACATGGCCAGGAACACGCCCGTGACGGCCTGCGAGAGAAAGGCGAACAGCGTCGCCGAGCCCAGCGTGTAGTACCAGTTCGTCCCCTTCGGAATCTTGCGAAACATCAGCCAGCGAGCGGTGCCGCTCAGCGATGTGCGCTCGTCGACCCAGTCGACAACCGTGATCCCCGCCTCCTTCGCCGCGTCGGCGGGCGCCACGTTGCCGTTTTCCTCGCCGGGGCGGGGAGGCGGGCCCTGAAGCGCCGCGGGTAGCTTGGGTGTGGGCAGTCTGGGCACTACGGCTTGCGGGCCGAGGGCCGCGACGGATAGAGGTACTGTCCGATGCCGTCAAGCGGCTCACCCGGATCGCGCGGGGAGAACCGGCGCAGCTGGCTGTTGACCGAGAAGCGAGCTGTATACAGCTGCACGCGGCCTGCCCGCACGCGCGTGGGGAAGCGGTCCAGCGGACGCACCGGCGGACCGCTGACGCGTCGCCCGAGCAGGTCGTAGACGCCGCCGTGGCACGGGCACACGAAGCGCTCGGCCGCATCGACCCAACGGACGGGGCAGCCGACATGGGCGCAGCGGGTGCTGATCGCAATGTACGGCGTGTCGCGGTCGGGACGGTCGGTGTCGATGGCCGGATTTTTCTGGCGCACGTAGGCCGTCGTCTTGCCGATCTCGCTCACGCCCGGGGTGATCGTGACGACCACCGGCACATAGTTGTTCGGGTTGAAGGCATCGACCGGCCCGATGTCCTGCCAGCTATGCGGCTGCGTTTCGAAGATCGGCCCGAGCGCGAAGCCGAGCGCTGGGAGGGCGAACGCGGCCACGGCGACGGCGCCGGCGGCGTTCGCGGTGCCCGTCATCAGGCGCCGGCGGGTGATCGTCTCCCCCTCGAAGGCTCCCGGGATCCCCCTGTCGAGCGTGTATTTGGACTTCTGCTGTGCGCGCTTGTCGGACACCGCGGCCGAACAATATCGAGGTCGGCTTCAGGGCGGCGCTGGGCGCACAAGCGCTTGTGCTCATCGGATCGAGCCGGCTCGGACCCGCGCCCGAACGCGCCGCAACCTGCTCGGGGGACGGGAAGGATCGCCGCTACCCGGTGTCTAGCTACTACAGACAGTCATAGTCGTCCGCCCGCCGCTT
>JAWWPV010000561.1:0-3253 GCA_033854775.1 Trebonia sp. | reverse complement strand
GCCTTACGCTCCCGGTCTGGCTGACGTCTTCGCCCGCAGCCTGGCCCTTGACGGGCGGGGAAGGCTGCTCGATGTCGGCTGCGGGCCGGGAACGGTGACCCTGCGGCTGGCGCCGCTCTTCGAGGCGGTCGTCGGCCTCGATCCCGATCCGGAGATGCTGGCCCGCGGGTCCCGGGCGGCGGCCAGGCGGGGCGTCGGCAACGCCTCCTGGGTATGCCTGCGGGCCGAGGCCCTGCCGGCCGGCCTGGGCAGCTTCCGGGCCGTGACCTTCGCCGCGTCGTTCCACTGGATGGACCGGCCCCTGGTCGCCTCGGCGGTCGCGGCGATGCTCGACCCGGGCGGTGCGGTGGTGCAGGTAGACGCGCCTGGCTACCGGGCCGATGAGCTGCCAGCGGAGACCCGGCGGGGCACGCTTCCGTTTCCGCCACCGCCCGACGACGCCCTCGACCAGCTGCGCCGCCAGTACCTGGGCAGCGACAAGCGGGCCGGACGCGGCGTCCGCAACACCTCGCCCGGCGGTGAGGACGGGGTGTTCCAGGAGGCCGGCTTCCTGCCTGCCAAGACGGTGACCGTGCCCGACCAGCGAACCATCGAGCGCACCGCTGATGACATCGTGGCCAGGGTATTCTCGTCCTCCTCGACCGTGCCGCTCCTGTTCGGCGAACGCCGCGAGGACTACGAAACAGACATGCGGGAAATCCTCGCGCAGGCCTCTCCGTCGGGACGGTTCTCCGTTCGCCTCCCCGACAACATCCTGCGCATCTGGCGGCTGCCAGCCTTATCAGGCAATCGCGGTTACCCCCCCTGGCCAGCCTTGTACTTGGTCACCGCCGCGTTCGCCAGGGCGAGTTTCGCGTTCCCGTTTCCGATCGCCGAGCTGGCGGCATCGATGTCCGAGGTGGCCTCGTTCATGTCCCCGGCCGTGTACTGGCTCATTCCGTTGCCGGCGTCGGCCGCCGCCCTCGAGTAGTCGCCGGCCGCCGCAGCGAGGTTCGCGCGCAGGCCAGCGACGCAGGACGGCCCCGGGCTCGCCTCGACGCCCCGGGCGTCGGATTGAATGGCGGCGGCGGATGACCGGATGCCCGACACGTCGCCGGCCGAGGCGCCCCCGTTGCCGAGGTCCGCGGCGAAGGCCCCGGCCGCGGTAGCGAATGAGCCGAGGTCCCCGCTGAAGGAGCCGATTCGCTGGGCCGCGCTGCCGTTGACCCGGGCCCGCACCTGGGCAGGACAACTCGCCGGCGCCGCCGAAGTGGCGGCGGCGGGGCCTGCCGTCGGCTTCGGCGACTCGGCGGCCGAGGCGACACCAGCGATGCAGATCACGGTGCCGACGGCGGCGACGGCGGTAAAGACCTTGTGCCTGGCGACCCATGACTTGCGGCCGGGCGTTCGGCGTGGCCCGCGTCCAGGCTGGAGAAGCTGCGGCAGCGGGCCGTAGCCAGGCTGGCCCGGCGCAGCCGCCGGTTCCCACGAAGGTGTCGACGGCTGCTTATAGTAACCAAGCCGCTCGAGGTGAGCATCCGGGTCGTACCGCGCCGGCTGCCAGCCGCGCCCCTGCGGGTACCCGGGTGGAATCTCGTAATCCCCCCACTGCCTCATCTGGCTCCCTCCTGCCATCAGCAGTCTCAAGGCGCGAACTGCGCCTCCCGAGACAGGACGCACCACCGGGGCGCGCAGAGCACGGGAGATTTCTCCTTGTTGTGAATCCGTTACGGA
Organism: Trebonia sp.; assembly: GCA_033854775.1. Lineage (GTDB taxonomy): Bacteria > Actinomycetota > Actinomycetes > Streptosporangiales > Streptosporangiaceae > Trebonia. The sequence goes on along the minus strand of JAWWPV010000561.1, from coordinate 1,540 downwards.
GAGTCCCCTACGTGAGGGAAAGAGGCCGCGGTTGAGTGCCGGGCGTCTCGTGGTGCTTATCGTGAGACGCATGGACGACACCGCGGCCGGCTTCGACCGCCTGTGGGCCGAACTCGAGCCGGTCGGCCGCTCGGCCGATACCGGCGGGTACCGGCGGTTCGCATGGACCGACGCCGACCTCACCCTGCGGGAGTGGTTCGCCGCCGCGGCGGCAGCCCGCGGGCTCGACGTGACCGTGGACCGCGCGGGCAATCAGTGGGCCTGGTGGGGAGATCCCGACGCGACGCCGGGAGTGGTCATCGGCTCGCACCTCGACTCGGTCCCCGACGGCGGCGCGTACGACGGCCCGCTCGGGGTCGTTTCCGCGCTGGCGGTGATCGACCGGCTCAGGGCGGGGAACCTCACGCCGTCGCGGCCGGTCGGCGTAGTCAACTTCACCGACGAGGAGGGCGCCAGGTTCGGCGTCGCGTGCGGCGGCTCCCGGCTCCTCGTCGGGTCGCTCGGCCCGGACCGCGCCCGTGGCCTGCGTGACGCCGACGGCGTGACACTGGCGGAGGCGGTCACCCGCGCGGGCCGGGTTCCGCGCGAGCTTGGCGCCGATCCGCGGGCGCTGCGCCGGATCGCCGCGTTCATCGAACTCCACGTTGAGCAGGGTGTCGGCCTGGCCGAGTTTGGCTCGCCCGTCGCGCTGGCGACCGAGGTGATCCCGCACGGGCGCTGGCGCCTGCGCATCGACGGCCAGGCCAACCATGCAGGGACGACCCGGCTGGCCGACCGCGACGACCCGATGCTCGTCCTCGCCGAGGTCATCCGCTCGGCGCGCGCCGAGGCCGTGAGCCGCGGCTGCCTTGCCACGGTCGGCAAGGTGCGCGTCTGGCCGAACGCGGTCAACGCCATCCCGAGCGCGGTCTCGGCCTGGCTCGATGCCCGCGGCGCGGACGCCGGCCAGGTGCGCGGGCTGGTGAATGCGGTGGCGCGGGGGCAGGGGATCGACGCGGTCGAGGAGTCCTTCTCGCCGGCCAGCGTCTTCGACCCGGCACTGCGTGACCGGCTGGCCGCCGCGCTCGGCCGGCAGGCCGCCGCGCCGGTTCCGCTGCTGGCGACCGGCGCGGGCCACGACGCGGCGATCTTGTCGGCGGCAGGGGTCCCGTCGGCGATGATCTTCGTCCGCAACCCGACGGGCATCTCGCACTCGCCGGCGGAACACGCCGAGCGGGACGACTGCCTGGCCGGGATCGCCGCCCTGGAGACCGCAGTCAAGACCCTGCTCGAAGCGCCCTGAGTCACCTTCGCGCCGTTGCCGCGCCGGATGAGTAGGCCGGGCGCCGCTTAGGCACGCGGCGCGGCCGGGGTCGGCCGGCGCCGCGGCATCTAGACGACAGGTGTCCGTTAGTTATAGCGTGGCAGGGTGGTCGTCGATGAAGAGCCAGGTCAGGACGCCGGACGCGGGCGCGCCAAGTTCGGCAGCAGCGACCCGCGCGCGGTGCGGACCAGGCAGAAGCTGGTCACGGCGTTCCATGCCGCGGTCGCCGACGCGGAC
>JAWWPV010000560.1:0-3804 GCA_033854775.1 Trebonia sp. | reverse complement strand
GCGATCCCGGTCGTCGGGGTAAAGGTCCGGTACCGGGCGCCGCTGGGCCTCGACGACCACCTCCGCCTGCGATTGTCGGCGCAGCGGATCGGCACCACGTCGTTCACGACCCGCTGTGACGTCTGGGGCCCGCGCACCGAGCATCCCGCCGTGGAGGTCGCGGTCACCCACGCGTTCGGCGGTTACGCACCTCCGCGCCCTGGTCAGGGCGCGGAGGTCAGCAAGCAGGCGCTCCCGCCGTGGCTGAGGAAGGCCCTCGCGGCAGGCTCGGACTCGGAAGGCTCGGGCTCCGAAGGCTCGGACTCCGAAGGCTCGGAAGACATGGGAGGCGAGAGGTGCGCGCAGAACTGACCTCGGTGGCGGTGGACCGTCTCGACGTCGATGGGGACCCGGCGCTGGGCCTGGTGACGCTCAACCGGCCGGACGAGATGAACCCTCTGGACTGGGAGACCGTGCACGAGCTCGGCCGGGTTCTGGACACCCTCGCCACGGAGCCCGCGGTGCGGGTGATCGCCATTACCGGTGCGGGCCGCGCCTTCAGCGCTGGCGGCGACATGAAGAAATACCGGGCCCTGCAGCGCGACGCTCAGGACTTCCCGCAGTTCCTGGCGGACATTCACCAGGTCTTCCAGCGGATTCCGCAGTACCCGAAGCCGGTGGTAGCCCTCGTGAACGGGATCGCGGTCGCCGGCGGAATCGAGCTCGTCTTGTTCTGTGATTTTGCCTTCATGGCCGAGTCCGCCCGGATCGGTGATGCACACCTTCCCTTCGGGCAGATGGGCGGCGGGGGTGTGCTCACCATGCTGCCTCGCATGGTCGGGCCCGCTCGCGCCAGGGAGCTGATCGTCACAGGCCGCCTGCTGAGGGCCGAGGAAGCCATGGCATGGGGCCTGGTATCGCGGGTGCTGCCTGACGGCGAACTGGTGACCGCCGCCGCCGAGCTGACCCGGGACGTCATGAAGAAGTCGCCGCTGGCGCTCGGCAACGCGAAACGCACGCTCAACGCGGCGTTCTTCAGCGGGACCGACGTCGATGCCGGGCTCCGCCTCGAGCGCGAGGTGACCGCCCGCTACTGCCTGACCAGTGCGGACGCGGCCGAGGGACTCGAAGCATTCTCCGGCAAGCGCACGCCGCAGTGGACAGGCCGATGAGCGCGGCCACGCCTGGCACCGCACCCGAACCCATCTCGCCCAGCCCCGACGTCGACTCCCAGTTCTACTGGGACGACCTGGCCAAGGGCCGCCTGTCCGTGCAGGAATGCGTGAGCTGCCGCAGACGGCGCTTCCCGCCCATGCCCTCCTGCCCGTACTGCGCTGGGGTAGACACCGTGATCCGGGAGGCAGCAGCCGGCTCCGTATACTCGTGGGTCACCGTGCGGCGGGCCTTTCAGCCCGCGTTCGAGACTGACGTGCCTTACACGATCGTGACCGTCGACCTCGACGGCGGTGCCCGCATCGTCGCACGGCTGGAGCCACGAGAAGCAGCAAGCGCGGGGCTGCGCGTTGGCCCGCACTTCGTGCCGCACGAGGGCTGGACCGAAGTCCGCTTTCATCCGGAGTGAATCTGTGACCTCTGACGCGCCAACTGCCACTGAGACTGTCAGCCGCTCAGACCGGCGGCGGGCCAAGCGAGTCGACGACATCCTCAGGGTGGCTACCCGCCTGCTGGCCGAACGCGGGTACGCGGCCACCAACCTCGACGAGATCGCCGAGGTGCTCGACCTCTCCAAGGCCTCGCTCTACCACTACTTCCCGAGCAAAGAGCACCTGATCCTGGCCTGCCTTGATCGCATCGGCGACGAGACGAATCAGCATCTCAGTGCCGTCGCCGGTAGCGCCGCACCGCCCCGGGAGCGCCTGCACGCGGCAGTGCGAGCCCAGGTGCTGGTCCTGACCGGCGACCAGTCCGCAGGTGCGGCGCTGTTCATTCATGATCTTGGCCTGCCGGAGGCTGTCCAGACGCGTCTCCGGACGCTTGTCGAGCAGCATGACCAGCTCTTCCGGTCCATCATCGATGAGGGGATACGGGCCGGAGAGCTGCACGTGGCCGATCCGGCCGTCGCCCGGCTGCTGATGCATGGCGCCATCAATTTCATCCCCTCCTGGTATAAGGAGAGCCGCCGCATGTCGCCCGAGCGCCTCGCCGACGTGGTAGCCGACACGCTGCTGCAGCTCTTCGGAGGTGGCCCGGCCTGAGGCTGGGCCCCGTCATCGCTGTTTCCACTGCTCGCTTGCTGGATGATGACCTGGAGACCGCCCCGTGTGATCACGAACTCGGTGCGCCTTTCGGCCTGGCCTGCCGTGGGCTTGGCGGCCCTGCCGCGCGCCGGGAGGCTAACTGATCGTCGCCGGGGACGGTAAGCGGCGCGGGAGCTCGCGCGATGAGGCCGGTCACCAGCGCGTCAAGGATCCGGGTCATCCGGGGGCCGAACTCGAATCGGCAATAGTGTGTGGCCGAACACCGTGAGATTGTGCAGAACAGCCGGAGCGCCGTCAGGATCTGCCTGCCAACGCCGTCGCGAGATTGCGCGGGCGAGAAGCCCGTGCCTCCGCGCCTACGAGGGCGATGCCTGCGACCAGCAAGGCTCCGCTGCGGGCCGGCGGACTGCTGCGCAGAGGAAGCGAGGGAATCCGCAATGGACCCCACGAGCCGGATACCGAGGGTCGGCATACTGTTTCGTCCCCAGCTGCCCCCTGAGCGGCTGCGCGAATTCGTCATATCAGCAGAGATGACCGGCCTCGACGACCTGTGGATGTGGGAGGACTGCTTCCTGGAAGGCGGCCTGACCAGCGCCGCCGCTGCACTCGCATGGAGCAGCTCGCTGCGGATCGGCCTGGGCCTGATGCCAGTACCCTTGCGCAACCCGGCGCTCGCGGCCATGGAAGTCGCGACGTTGGCCCGCCTGTTTCCGGGACGGTTCGTTCCGGCCGTGGGGCACGGCGTCCTACCGTGGATGGAGCAGGTAGGGGCGCGCGCCCCCTCCCCGATGACCCTGCTGCGCGAATGGGTGACAGCGACCCGATCCTTGCTCCGCGGAAATGCCGTGACCGTCAGTGGCCAGTATGTACGCCTCAGCGATGTCGCCCTGGACTGGCCACCGGCTACCGTTCCACCGCTGCTGGTCGGCGCTCGCGGACCGAAAACGCTCGCTCTGGCGGGCGAGCTTGCCGATGGCCTCGTCCTGGACGCCGGCATCTCGCCCCAAGGCGTCCGTCAGGCAGTGGACCGGGCCGCCGCGCGGCGGCCTCATGAGGTCGTCGTGTACGTGTTGTGCGGAGCCGGGGTGGGCAGCACGGAGCGGATCGAGGCCGAGCTGGCCAAGTCATCAGAACCGCTATCGAGCCGGGCAGCAGTCGGATCGCCGGAGGAGGTAGCAGAGACCGTCCGCTCTTTCAGCCGTGCAGGTGCGACAACCGTCGTCCTGCAGCCCACCGCAGAAGACCCGGACGTAGCCGCGACGATCAGGCTGGCCGCAGCCGCAAAGACCGTGCTCCAAAACGACCGCACCGTGGCCTGACTGCGCGCCTGGCTGCACTGCGGAGGCCGGAAGCGTGTAATGACACTGGCTCTGCCATGAGTAAATGCTGGCCGGCGCACGAAGAACTGGTGCCTCTTACGACGCCCAGCTCGTCCACGGATCGCCCGATGATGACTAATAGTGAGCAGCCGAGTCAGTTTTTTCGTTGTGCTCTTTGCGCCCTGTTACCCTCCGCATACTCCCCGTAAGATGTAGAGTCTTCACCCAGGGGGTCAGGACCTCGCCGCCACCGCGCTGGACAAGTGCGAGAGGCGCCACCTGTGACC
>JAWWPV010000559.1:0-3603 GCA_033854775.1 Trebonia sp. | reverse complement strand
GACCCTACGTCGGAGCGCCGGCCCCGCGCGTGCCCGCGGCCGGCTCGCCGCTCGTGGTCCTCATCGACAACTACGACTCCTTCACCTGGAACCTCGCCCACCTCCTGGGCACCGCGGGCGCGCGCGTTGAGGTCGTCAGGAACGACGAGGTGACCGCGTCCCAGGTCGTCGCCGCCAGGCCGGCGGGCGTGGTGATCTCACCGGGCCCCTGTGCCCCGGCCGAGGCGGGCATCAGCATCGCCGCGGTGACCGCCTGCGCCCACGCTCGCGTCCCGCTGCTCGGCATCTGCCTGGGGCACCAGGCGATCGGCGCCGCGTTCGGCGCCCGGGTCGTCAAGGCGCCAAGCCCGGTGCACGGCAAGGCGTTCCCGGTGACGCACCACGGTCACGGCGTCCTGGCGGGCCTGCCGAACCCCTTCCAGGCGACCCGCTACCACTCGCTCATCATCGACGAGGCCACGCTGCCACCGGAACTGGCGGTCACGGCGCGGACCGACGGGATCACGATGGCCGTCAGCCACCGCACCCGCCCGATCGAGGGCGTCCAGTTCCACCCTGAGTCGATCCTGACCACGCACGGCTCAATGATCACCGCCAGCTTCGTCGCCGCCGCGGCCGCCCGCGCACAGGCAAGCTAATTGCCCAAACGTCCGCTATGCAGGCGATCCGGCCTTGGCCAGGGACATGAGCCTCCTGTCGGCCACCGTGAGGACGAGCGCGACCACGCTGACCGCGGTCATGATGACTCCGATGACGTGCAGCCCGTGGTCGGTCACGCTGGCGTGGAAGACGATCGAGATGATCGCCGACGACGCGATCGACCCGAGGTAGCCGAAGGTGCGGAACAGCCCGGACGCGGTGCCGATGTGCGCCGCGTCCACCTGCGCGTACAGCGCGGTCTGGTTCGCGCTCGCGCCGGTCCCGAGCGTGACGCCGAACAGCAGGGTCACGAGGACGATCACGGCCAGCGGGGTCGAGGAAGTCAGCAGCAGCACCCCGGCCGAGCCCGCCAGGCAGGAGACGCCGGCGGCCAGCAGCGGCAGGCGCAGCAGGTTCCGCTGCGATACCGGCCGGGCGATGATCGCGCCCGCGGCGCTCATCGGCAGCAGCACGAGGCCGGCGGCGAGCGCCGACAGGCCGCGCCCGGCCTGTAGCCACTGGGTGACGCCGTACAGGACGGTGTATACGCAAAGCCCGAGGATGGCCCAGCGCAGGTAGGTGCGGGACAGCGCCCGGTTGCGCCCGAGCAGCCGGATGTCGAAGAACGGGCGGTCCGCCCGCAGTTCCCACCAGGTGAGCGCGGCGGCGGCGGCGACCGCGACGGCGAGCGCGATCCACTCCGGGTGCGGCAGCGACATGAGGAACACGAGCAGCGCGGCCATCGCCGCGCCGAACCCCGCGATGCCCGCCGCGTCGAGGCGCCGAGCGACATCGGCGAAGGACCGCGGAGCGGCCGCGTCGCGAGCCGGGTCTCCCGGGATCCAGATCCACGCCATGACCAGCGCGACAAGCGCGAGCGGCACGTTGACGAAGAACGTGGTGCGCCAGCCCCACGCGCCGACAAGCGCGCCGCCGATCGGCAGCCCGACGGCGGGCGTGACCAGGCCGGCGATCACCAGGCCGCCGAGCACGGACCCGGGCGGCGCGTCGAGCCCGGCGGAGGCGGCTCGCCGCCGGATGAGCAGCATCGCCGACGGGTAGCCCGCCGAGGTGCCGACGCCGATCAGCACCCGGGCGATGATCAGCATGGTGAGGTTCACCGCGAACCCGCCGACGAGCCCGCCGGCGAGCACAAGCAGGATGCCGGCCAGGAACACCCGGCGCGGCCCGAACTCCTCCGCCAGCTTCCCCGCGGTCGGCTGGGCGATCGAGCTTGCGAGGTAGAGCGCGGAGACGAGCACCGCGGTCCGCCCGACGGACACCCCCATCGCCGCCGCGATCGGCACGAGCGCCGTCGCGATCAGCGAGCTGTTGACGGGATTGAGCGCGGACCCCACGAACATCGGGGTGACGAACCGCCAGCCGAACGCGTCCTGCGCGGTCGTTCCCGCGCTCTGCTGCTGCGTGGTCATCGTGCCCTCTCTCGAGACGGTAAGCCGGGCCGCAGGTGACGGACGCTGCCGGGACTTATATATTCAGCCTACACTGATAAGTCTGAACTGACTATCACTCCCAAGGGACGCGGGGAACGTTTGTGCCGGACGAGCATGGCCAGGCGCCTTGCGTTCGATCACAATCGAAGCCATGAGCGAGCTCACCACCGGATTCGTCGGTCTCGGCAACATGGGCTGGCCCATGGCCGCGAACCTGCACGCGGCCGGATTCCCGCTGGTCGTCAGGGACGCCGACGCGGACAGGCAGGCCGGGTTCGCCGCCGACCACCCGGGCGTCATCGCCGCCGACGAACCGGGCGCGTTCGCGGCGGCGGGCATCGTGGTCACCATGCTCCCGGACGGCGCCATCGTCGCCGACGCGCTGCTGAACTGGGGGACCGTGGCGGCGCTCGCGCCGGGCGCGCTGGTCATCGAGATGAGCTCCGCCGACCCCGCGGACACGCTCCGGACGGCGGCGGACCTGGCCGCGCGGGGGGTGCGCATGGTGGACGCGCCGGTCTCCGGCGGCGTGCCGCGCGCCATTACCGGCGAGCTGTCACTAATGGTCGGCGGCGACGACGCGGACGTGGCGAGCGCGCAGCCCGTGCTCCGCGTGCTCGGCGACCCCGCCAGGCAGTTCCGCACCGGCGCGCTCGGCACCGGGCACGCGATGAAGGCGCTGAACAACGTGGTGGCCGCCGCGACCACCTGCGTCACCGCCGAGGCGCTGGTCGTCGGCCGCCGGTTCGGTCTTGACCCGAAGACGATGGTCGACGTGATCAACGCGTCGACCGGCCGGTCGTTTGTCAGCGAGATCTTCGGTTCCGAGGTGCTGACCGGCCGCTACGGCACCGGCTTCGCGCTCGGCCTGCTCGCCAAGGACGTGCGAATCGCGCTTAGCGTCGCCGCTGCGTCCGCCGTGGACGCCCCGGCGATCACGTTGACCGAGGAGCGCTGGGCCAGGGCCCTCGGCGAGCTCGGCCCGGCCGCCGACCAGTCGCAGGCGCATCAGGCCTGGTGGCCGGATAAGCTCAGCGAGCAGTGAGCTGTGGCGTCCGGGACTGGTGTGACCTTCTGACATGGGTCAGCCGGCATTCTGTGAACCACGTCACAACGGGTAGACGAGCACTTAGGTAAGCCTTACCTTAGTCAGCGTGACTTGGGCGGACAGCGTACCTAACCTGCTGATCGGGCTCCGTGAAGGGCTCGAGGCCGGACTCGTGGTGACCATCCTGTTGGCGGCCGTGCGCAAGACCGCCGTGCTTAATAAGGACGGGGCGAGGGCAGAGCGCGCCAGTGCTTCTGAGACCAGTGAGCCGGTGGTGTCGACCGCGCCGATCTGGCTCGGGGTGCTCGGTGCGGTGACCCTCTCCGGCGCGTTCGCCGCCGTGCTGACGTTCTCCGTCAGCGTGCTGACCAGCGCCGGCCAGCAGGCGGTCGGCGGCCTGCTCAGCGTCTTCGCGGTCGGCCTGGTCACCGCGATGATCTTCTGGATGCGCCGCACCGCGGC
>JAWWPV010000558.1:0-4608 GCA_033854775.1 Trebonia sp. | reverse complement strand
CAGGCGAACCGTTGGATGATCGTTGGGGCCGTTGGGCAACACGTCTACCAGCCGTGGAACGGCCCGGTTCACGCGGGTCCAGTCTTCGACCGTCGGGCCCCTTAGGCCTGCGGCGTGAGCAGCGCTTCCGGGTCGGGCAGCTGCTCCATGGCCGGCAGGTCGGGGATCGTGTCGTCTATCGCGCGGTCCGTCCCCTCGGGATCGCCAGCAGCGAACGGGTAGAGGTCTGTGCTGTCATGCTCGTTCGGTGTCATGGGCCGCCCCCACTAGCCACCTGATTTGCCCTTGCCGTGCTCGTGACGGCATGCCGCGGCGGCTGTGCCGCGGGCTCACCGCGATATCGTCAGCTCATCGCGCAGCACCCCGACCCGGTGACTTAGTTAGAGACCCTGTCACTGAGGTTCCCGCGCAAGGAGGCACCTATGCACGCGGTCGTCATCACCGAACCAGGCGGTCCCGAGGTTCTCCAGTGGACCGAGGTTCCCGACCCGGTGGCTGGACCGGGCGAGGTCCTCATCGACGTGGCCGCGTCCGCGGTGAACCGGGCGGACATGATGCAGCGCCAGGGGGCCTACCCGCCGCCGCAGGGTGCCGCGCCGTACCCGGGCCTTGAGTGCTCCGGCACCATCGTCGCGCTCGGCGAGGGCGTGACCGGCTGGCAGCCGGGCAACGAGGTATGCGCCCTGCTCGCCGGCGGCGGCTACGCCGAGAAGGTCGCGGTCCCCGCGGGCCAGCTCCTGCCCGTCCCGAAGGCCACGACCCTCATCGAGGCCGCCGCGCTGCCCGAGACGGTATGCACCGTGTACTCCAACGTCTTCCTCGGCGCCCGCCTCGCGAAAGGCGAGACGCTGCTGATCCACGGTGGCGGCAGCGGCATCGGCACGACCGCGATCCAGCTCGGCAAGCACGCCGGCGCCATCGTGGCGGTCACCGCGGGCTCGCAGGAGAAGCTGGACGCCTGCAAGCAACTCGGCGCGGACATCCTGATCAACTACCAGGAGGACGACTTCGCGGAAAGGCTGCTTGAGCTCACCGGCGGCCATGGCGCGGACGTGATCCTGGACATCATCGGGGCCGGCTACCTCGCGAAGAACCTGGCCGCCCTCGCGCCGGACGGGCGGATCGCCAACATCGGGCTCCAGCACGGCCGCAGGGCCGAGCTCGACTTCAGCGCGCTCATGGCCAAGCGCGGCACCATCATGTCCACCTCGCTGCGGGCGCGCCCCGTAGAGCAGAAGGCGAGCATCGTCGCGGCCGTGACGGCCAGCGTCTGGCCGCTCGTCGACGCGGGCGTGCTCCGTCCCGTGATCCACTGCGAGGTGCCCATGGAGCAGGCGGACGAGGCGCACCGGATCATGACCGCGTCCACCCACACCGGCAAGATTGTGCTGCGTGCGCGCCCGATCGCATAGGCGCGCCGAGTAATCACCTAAACCCGATACCGTGTGAACCATGAGCGACGAGATTAGCCCACAGCAACAGGGCAGGCCGCCACAAGTCGTCGTCGTCGGACCCGACGGCATGGCCATCGGTAGCCCCCAGGACGAGCTCGGTGAGGGCCCGGCGGAGCGCCCCGTCACCGAGATGGTGGAGCAGCCGGCGAAGGTCATGCGGATTGGCTCGATGATCCGCCAGCTGCTCGAGGAGGTCAAGGCCGCCCCGCTCGACGAGAAGAGCCGCGCGCGGCTGAAGGAGATTCACCAGAACTCCATCAAGGAGCTCGAGGACGGACTCGCGCCTGAGCTCGTCGAGGAGCTTGAGCGGCTGTCACTCCCGTTCGAGGACGCGACGCCGAGCGAGGCCGAGCTGCGCGTCGCGCAGGCTCAGCTCGTCGGCTGGCTCGAGGGCCTCTTCCACGGCATCCAGACCACGCTGTTCGCACAGCAGATGGCGGCCCGCGCGCAGCTTGAGACGATGCGCCGCGCGCTGCCGCCTGGCCTCATGCCCGCCCAGGAGCAGGATCAGCCGCATCGCGGTTCTGGCCCCTACCTTTGACTGCCTGACCTGTTCACCAGGGACCCGGCTGAAGTCGACTTTTAAGCCCTGCCGTAGCGGAGCCGGGCCAGCCACGCGGCTGCCTCGGCGAACTCAGGGTCGGACGTGCCGGGGCGGACATGGGTCCGCCCCCCGTCGCTGCGCGGGTAGCTGCCGAGGAACCGGACGTCGGCGCACACCCTCCGCACGCCCATCATCGCCTCGCCGACGCGCGCGTCGTCGATGTGCCCCTCACATTCGATGAAGAAGAAGTAGCTGCCAAGCCCGTCGCCGGTCGGCCGGGACTGGATCGTGGACAGGTTGATCCCGCGCACCGCGAACTCGGTGAGGATCTCCATCAGCGCGCCGGCGTGATCGTCGGCGAGGAACGCCGCGAGCGAGGTCCTGTCGGCCCCGGTCGGCGCGGGCAGGGCGCCAGGCGGTGCCACCTCAACGAACCGGGTCACCGCGTTCGACCGGTCGTGCACGTCCGGCGCGAGCACCGTCAGGCCGTACCGGTCCGCGGCCGCCGCCGACGCCAGGGCGGCGTCCAGTTCACCCTCGCCGACGCGGCGGGCGGCTTCCGCGTTGGACGGGAAGGGCACCCATTCGCGCCCGGGCAGGCTGGCCGCGAGCCACCGCCTGCATTGTGCTTCCGCCTGCGGATGACCGCCGACCGTCTTGACGTCGGCCAGCGTGGTGTCCTCCCGCGCGAGCAGCGCGAACTCGATGGGCAGCCGGGTCTCTGCCCGGATCAGCACGTCACCGTCGCCCGCCAGGTCATCGACCGTCGCGGTGACGATGCCCTCGACGGACGACTCGATCGGAACCACGGCCCGGTCGGCCGCGCCGGTCCGCACGGCCGTCAGGGTCGCGCCGACCGACGGGCAAGGCACCGGCTGCACGTCACCGGCCCGGGTGCGGGCCAGTGCCGCGACCGCCGCCTCGGTAAACGTCCCCTCGGGGCCAAGGTAGGCATAGCGCATAGCCCCATCATGCCGTAGCGGTGGCACTCCGCGGCGCACGGTCGCCATGCCCGGCGGGCCCGGGGATGACCGTGGACAGGCCAGTGCCGAGCCGAGCGGACTGCACGGCCTGCGCCTCCTCGGGCGACAGCTCCGACTTGCCCTGGCCCGCCACGACCGGCTTGGCGTAGGTGCGCGTCTCGGCGCGCCCGTTGATCGAGCTGAGCACCACGCCGTCGCCCATCGCGTTCAGCAGCGCGAGGGAGAACGACAGCTGGCCCGACATCTCCCGCAGCGCGTCGTACCTGACGACCGCGACGTCCCGCAGTGCCCTCGGGTCGACGGTGCCGTGCGACCCGACGGCGCCCTGCACCAGGTCACGGCACTCGCGTACCGCCCGCGAGGCCTGTCGGCTCGCTTCCATTCCGATCAGGACGCCGATGACTCCGGCTACGACCCCAGCGGCAGCAATCGCGATCATTGTCACGGTCAGCACTATACGCGTGACTCCTAGCTACCGGGGGAGGCGCGCGGTGCGGGAGGAGAGAAAGCCGAACCCGTTCATGGGAAAGATCCAAATCATCCGTCCGAACGGTTGCGGGCTTCGCCTACACCGTCACCCGGCTCGCCAGGGCGAGGGCGACGTCCGCGAACTGGCGGGCCCGGTGGAGCTGCGCGGCCAGGTCGCCGCCGGTGGCGCGGTGGGCCATGTCCACCTCGACCTCAACGATGCGGAGCCCCTTGCGCTTCAGGTCGATGGTCATCGCGGTCTCGACGCCGAATCCGCGGGCGAGCGGGCGGGCCGACTCGAAGGCGGCCCGGGTGAGGCAGCGCTGGCCGTTCAGCGGCTGGGCCGGCGTCCAGCCGGTCGCGCGGCTGATCCCGGCGCCGGACAGGCGGACCACGAAGCCGTGCCCGCCCAGCTTGACCCGGTTGGCGAAGGCCGCGATCGTCATGTCGGCCGCGCCGTCGGCGACCGGCTCGATGAGTGGACCCGCGTTCGCGGCGGTCGGCCCCAGGTCGGCGTCGAGGAACAGCAGGTGGCGCGGGGCGTCCGCCTGGTTACGCGCGTCGAGGTTGCTTACCGCCTCGGCGCCTGCCAGCATGGCCGCCGCCTTGCCCTGGTTCCTGCGCGACCGCCACACGGTGGCGCCCGCGTCCCTGGCGACGCGGACCGTGGCGTCCGTGGAGCCGTCGCTCGCGACCACGACGGCATCGACCATGGGCAGCGTCAGCGCGGCCGTCACGGTCTCGCCGATCCGCTCGGCCTCGTTGTACGCGGGAATGATGACTGCTACCGGCGGCATGCGCCCGATGTTAGTTGGCCGGGAAGTCGGCGACGGTGAAGACCGCGTCGAGACCAGTCACCGAGAGGATTTTCCGCACCGCGGGCCGCGGCGCGGCCAGCTCGAGCTCCCCGCCGCGCTCGCGCGCCTGGCGCAAGCAGGAGAGGAGGACGTTCATGCCAGTGGAGTCACAGAACTCCACTCCCGACATGTCGACGATGACACGGGTCTCCGGGGCTGTACTGGCGATGACCGCCGCGAGCTCGCTCTGTAGCCGCGGAGCGGTGTATAGGTCGATTTCCCCTGATGCGATCACGAGCGCGTGATCACCCTGAGATCGACTTGAGACTTTCAGCTCCACGGCTGGAACCATACCGCCCCGT
>JAWWPV010000557.1:0-4689 GCA_033854775.1 Trebonia sp. | reverse complement strand
TGGCGCGCTCGCCAGGCGGGCCTCGAGGACGGCCTCCGGCGCGGCGAACCGCCACGCGTCCGGGATGGCGCGCGCGACCATCGCCGGCGCGAACCCGTACGTCATGGCCTCGACGGCCGGCGCGGGCAGCGCACCAAGGGGAGCGACGCGGCCCGCGAAGTAGCTCATCCAGAAGCCGCGCAGCCCGGTCTTCCGCGCGGCCTCAAGCGGCTCTGGCGCGAAGTAGACGACGGAGTGGATCGGCTCGATCGCCGCCCAGAAGCGGCGGGCCAGCGTGACGGTCGGTTCCATGCCCACCACCCTGCCCCAGCACGGCGCGTCGGTGACAGTGCCAATATGGAGCAATGGACCAGGATCTGAGCTGGTGGGCCGAGGTGGTCTTCGCCGGCTGGCGGGACCGCCCCGGGCCCAGGTACGCCAGGCTGGCCGCCGCCCTGCTTGAGGCGATCGACCAGCAGACCCTGGCGCGGGGCACCCGGGTGCCCGCCGAGCGGATCCTCGCCGCGGTCACCGGCACGTCCCGCGGCACGGTCGTCGCCTGCTTCGACCAGCTCGCCGAGGCCGGCGTGCTGACCAGGCGCCAGGGGGCGGGCACCTACGTCGCCGGGCGTCCCTCCTGGGCCGCCCGCCCGGCCGCGGGCACGGTCGCCACCATGCTGCTGCGCCGCGTCGCGCAGGACCGCGAGACCATCGACCTGTCCGTCTCCGCCCCCGGCGACCTGCGGCACCTGCCGCCTGCCGACCCGGAGGCCGCGTGGCAGTCGCTCGACGGCCACGGCCTCGACCCGGCGGGCCTCCCGACGCTGAGAGCCGCAGTCGCCCGCCATCTCACCGAGCACCAGGGGCTGCCCACCGCGCCAGAGCAGCTGGTCATCACCGCCGGCGCCCAGGAGGCGCTGTGGGTACTGAGCAGGGTGCTGCCCGGCACCAGGGTGCTCGCCGGCTGCCCGACCTACCCCGGCCTCGCGGGCGTGCTGCGCGGGACGCGCGCGGAACTCGTCCACGTTCCGGCCGACGCGGCAGGCGAGGACCCGAACGCCATCCAGCGCGCCGGGCGCTCCCCCGGCGGCATCGCCTACCTGATGCCCACCGGCCACAACCCCACGGGCACGGTCATGCCGCCGCTGCGGCGGCAGGCCCTGGCGGCCATCGCCGACACCGGACGGGTCACGGTCGTCGAGGACCTGACCCTTGCCGACCTCGTGCTCGGCGCGCAAGGCGGCGCGGTAAGCGGCGCCCGGCCGCCGCTCGCGGCGCTGTCCACCCAGGTCATCGCCGTCGGGTCCGTCTCCAAGGTGCTCTGGGGCGGACTGCGGGTCGGCTGGATCCGGGTGAGCGAGCCGCTGCGGTCCGCCGTCATCGCGCGCAAGTCGGGACTCAACCTCGGGACCGCCGTGATCAGCCAGGCCCTCGCGGCCAGGCTGCTCGCCGGCGTCGACGCCGCCTGGCTCGGCGCGCACCGCGCCGCGCTCACCGAGCGCCGCGACCTGCTCGCCGCGCTGATCAGCGCGCACCTGCCCGCCTGGCGGACCCGGACGCCGGACGCCGGGCTGTCGCTGTGGGCCGAGCTTCCCCTGGATAACGCCGACGCCTTCACGCTCGCCGCTGCCAGGCACGGCGTCACCGTCATGGCGGGGAGCGCGGCGTGCGCCGACGGTCGCCACCGGCACTTCGTCCGGCTGAGTTTCGCGGAGCAGCCGAGCACCCTGGAGCTGGCCGTCGAGCGCCTGGCCGCCGCCTGGGAACTGCACGCGGAGACCCTGGCCGCCAGCCCCGCCCGCGGCTGACCGGACTCAGTCGGACGGCACGGCCCCGCCCCAGCATGAGGCCGCACGGAAAACCGGCGCGGCCCGCTGGATTGCGGGTCGCGCCGGTGGGGCGGGGCCGGGGAAACGGACCGCTCTCGCCCCCTGGCCGGCCGGTTATGCCGCCTGGCGGGCGCCCGCGGTCCCGGCCACGCCCCGTGCCTCAGGAAGGTGGAGGTGGCTGGTGAATAGGCTCGGGTGGCGCTGCCGGTAGCCGGAGATCAGGCCGTCGACGCCGATCCAGCTTGAGGTCCGCCACATGACCAGGATCACGATGGCGATCGCGGCGTAGAAGGCGCACACGCTCGCGGTGCCGGACATCACGTAGGTGAACAGCAGGGCGAGGCTGCCGAGCGCCGCGATCCTGGTGAATAGCCCGGCCACCAGGGCGATGCCGATCGCGAACTCGCCGACGGCGATTAGCACGCCGATCGCGCCGGCGTTCGGCACCACGAACCCGTGCAAGAACGAGCCCCACCAGGAGTAGGCCGGCGTGCCGTGCGCCGCGAACCCCGCGACGCCGGCGCCGTTGTTGTGCAGGAACCCGGCGGCCTCCGCGCCCCACAGCTTGGCGGAGCCGGCCTGGATCCACATCACGCCGAGCCAGACGCGCATCGCCGTCCAGGCCAGTGCGGCCAGCTTCGAGTTCTTGAGCCCCTCCCACACGGACAGGTTGGTGCGCTTGGCGGGTTCGCCGATGACGGCGGTGACGGCGGTCATGGCAGTCTTCGTTGTGAACATTGAGATCGCTTCCCTAATCTCGCGTTACCTCCGGGCCCGTTTCCCTAAGGTCCGGTGAGCCCGTTTCCCCTGGGCTCACCCCAAGTCTCGGCTCCGGCACCCCGCCGGGACGTGGGCCAAAGGTCCCGGCCGACCGGGCCAAGTGGCACGCGTTTCTCGGGACCACCTGCTAGACGTCCGCGAGGAACCGCCGCACCATCGCCGGGTCGCGCAGCACGTGGACCCGGGCGCGGGGCAGGTGCGCGGCGATCGCCATCCGGAGCCTCGGCAGGCTGTGCCGCCGGTACGACCAGACCCACCGCCAGTACTCGGCCCGCTCGCGCCCCCGGCGCAGGGTCCGCCACGCGCAGCGCAGGAAGCCGAAGTCAAGGACGATGATCGTGTCGGCGGCGGCCAGCCGCGATGCTAGGCCGGCGTCGTAGGGGCCGAGGTCGCCGTCGATGATCCACCGCTCGCCGACGACCAGTTCCCGCTGCCTGGCGACCCACACCTCCGCCGCGGTGGGCGCCGGCCCCGGCTGCCAGAACAGGCCGTCAAGCTCGATCGCGGGGATACCGGTCAGCTCGCTGAGCTGGCGGGCGAGCACTGACTTGCCCGCGCCGCCCCGCCCGAGGATGACCACTCTCCGCATCCCCCCATCGTGCCCGCCGGATGACCCGCGCAGACCGCTTTCGCGCCGAATGCCCAGGGCAGACCCGCCTTGGCGCCGGATCACCCAGCCTCCCCCTGGCACCGGCGCCCAATCCCGGATACGCAACGTCGTCGACTGATGACGCGAGTGAACCCAATGTCGACCACCTCCGTTGGTAACGAGTGAGGGTGGAACGCTGGGTGCGACAGGCGGAGGCCGACCGTGGCGGTGGACCGGGTCGATGAGGGCGACGCGGCCCGCCGCCCCGTCGACACCCCGGCTGACTCCAGGGCCGACGCCCCGGCCAGGGCCACAGCCGACGCCGGCGCCCGCTCCGCGGGGACCGCCGACGGGGCCGACCCTGAGCGGCAGGCGATCACGCGCCGACTCCACCGCGTGCTGGTGGATCACGCCTACGGCGTCGCCCGCGACGCGTGGGCGGAGGCGGTCCCGGACCTGCGGGCCGCCTGGGAAAACCATAAAAAGCGATATCCCGAACGATTGCGGCCTACTCCCCAGACCACGGCCGACGCCAGTTGGGTGGCCGGCCCGCACCGGCGGCTGTCCCCCGAGCAGAACGCCGAGGCGTCCAAGGCGTGCGCGGACCTCGCCGACGAGGGCAGGCGCGACATCCTCCCCGCACTCAAGCGCGTCGAGTCCGCCGAAGCGGGACGGCACCTAGCGGGCCTCAAGCACATGCTGAAGGGCGAGGACCGCCTGAAGGAAAAGGTCGCTGACGCCGTACGTAACCGCCCAGGGCTTACTATCCGGCAGGCGCTAGAGATCGTGCCCGATCCTGTGCGATTTACGTTCACTTATGGGCCAGAGCGCTACGCTGACGGTGTCCTCACCGACGTCGATCGGCTCAAGGCGGAGGGATTCGAGCTGGTTAAGCTGAAGAACCTCTGGGCGGAAGAGCAGTACAAGGGCATCAATAGCCAGTGGCGCAGGCCAGAAACCGGGCTTCGCGTTGAAGTCCAGTTCCACACGCCGGAGAGTCTGGAAGCGAAAGAACTCACGCACGAAGCGTACGAGCGGATTCGCGCGTCAGCCCCGCCCGCCGAGCGCGTAGAGCTGGAGCATTTCCAGCGCACAGTCAACGCACTACTCGTGACCCCGGAACGGACCGCCGGGATCAGGGATTTCCCGGAGAAGAAGAATGGCTGAGAAGATCACCTATTACGCGATTATCGATGAGTTCAGCAGCCGCGAAAATCCAGGCGGAGTGCTCCGACGCGTCAGGAACGACGAGGGCATTAGCGATGAGGCCTTTTCAGCTGACCTGACATGGGAGTTCTCGCCGCTGCTAGCAGGAGCGGAGCGCGGTGACACAATGTTCGACTTCGTCCCTATTAGTGCGGAAGAGGCGGAACGGATCGTTGCCCGGATCAGGGAGACAGGCAGCGCTGCCGACTGAGGTCGCAGTCGGGATAGTCACCACCCAGAGGCGCTTCTCAGTGAGTGCTCAGCAATTATGGATAGTTTTAAAGGGTGTTCGCGCCTGAGCTTGCC
>JAWWPV010000556.1:0-6638 GCA_033854775.1 Trebonia sp. | reverse complement strand
CTCGTCCGCGCCCCCGTGGTCTTGGTCCCGTTCCGCGCCGTCGTGGCCCGCTGCGCCGCCTTGGCCCCCGTGGTCTGGGTCGCCGCGTTCCTGGCTGGAGCGGCGGCGATGGCCTTGGCCGCGTCGTTGAGCGACGTGACCGCCGTCTCCAGCGCCTTGGTCGCCGACGAGATCGCGGTCAGCGCGCTTGTCAGCGTCTTCGCCGACGTGGCGGCCTGAGTCGCGGCGGCGTTCAGCTTGGTTGAGGCGGAGGTCACCTTGGTCGCCGCAGAAGCGACCGCCCGCGGTGTCACCTTCGTGGTGCGGGCCGTCGTCGTCCGCTGTGCGGTGCTCCGCGCGGCACTCGTCGTGCCCTTGGCGCCCGCCGTCTTGGCGGCAGCGGGCCTCGCGGAACCGGCGGTCTTCGCGGCACCGGGAGCCTTGGTGGTGCGGGCACGGGAGTTAGCGCGGACAGAGTTCGCGGTCCGTACCGGAGCGGCCTTGGCCGTCGCGTTCTTCGTGGGTGGCACGAATCTTCTTCCCCCGATCGTGATCAGTTATCGGGGGGGTCATTCCACGGAGAGTAACGTCCTACACATCCAGCCAGGGAAAACCCCAGGAAAAGACGAGGTTACCGCTACTTTTCGCTACTGTTCGTCCGGGGTGCCCGGTGGCAGCAGCTCGTGCACGATCCGCAGCGCCTCCGCGGGCGAGGCCCCCCGCCCGACCGCGACCCCCATCAGGTAACTGGTCCACGGCACCGCGACCCGCACGACGTTATGCGCGATGTCCCCGGTCAGGTCGAGCATCTCGTTCCGCAGGTCCTTGGGCAGCACCTCCGCGACGGGCACCCCAAGCGCCTCGCCAACCCGCGCCAGCCAATCCTCAACGTCAGCCACCGAGACTCCTTCCAAAGCGCCGCCGTAGGCATACAGCTGAGATCATCTCAGCCCGCCCCCACCTAATCACGCCGATGCGCGCACCTCAGCGCGGGCGGTATCTACCCCGACCCCAAGCAAGCCCTGAGCGTTTCCGACGACGTACTTCCGGTAGGTCCTGAGCAGTATGCTCACCCGTCCCGCGATGGCCCGGCTCGGGATCAGGTACATCGTCATGTCCCCGGCGACGATGAAGAACAGGTCGATCTCGTCTGGCGAGTAGGCGAGCACATGCCCGTTCTTCTTGGAGTGGGTGTCCGGGTGATGGCCCACGCCCACTTGCCATCCGTTCTTGTTGCTGCTTGTGGTGCTCTTAACTTGAACTCGCATCAGTCCCTGCGGGGTATCGGCCAGCAGGTCATAACGGGCTGGCTCGGCGGGAAACGAGACCGCGCACCCGCGGAGCATGAACCACGTGGCGGCGAGTGTGCCGGCCGCGACACGGAGAAAATCAAGCCGCGCCACCAACTCCGATACTCCTGCCACGGGCTCAGCGGGTTGACGCCCGTCGTGGCTCAGCCTGTTCAGGTGACTCGTATCAAGGCCAAGACGCACGGCGTGGCTCTTGATGTGTGACTCAATATTCCCGCTCCGGGCGGACAGGCCCAGCGTCGACAGCAGTTCTTCCCACGAGTGACATTCGGCGACAGCATGCTTAAGCTGTGCGTCCGACCACCGTCGCTTTCCTCGAAAGTGTGACCAGTCGAGGTTCAATTCGGCGGACCGGCGGCGCACTATGCGAACCGCGGCCGCAGACTTAGACCGCTCACCAAATCCCAGCAAGAGCATCACGCTGCGCCAGTTCGTTGAGGCGATGACGGCCTCAGCGAGTTGGGCGTCGGTCCAAGGGGGCTGTGCAATAGCACTCGGACTATTCATGCCCGCAGCTTAACGGCGGATGCTGACATTCGAACTCTATGTTCGAATTCGCTCCGTCGGGACGGCGAGATTCGAACTCGCGATCCCCTGGCCCCCAGCCAGGTGCCCTAAGCCAAACTAGGCCACGTCCCGATGCTAACCGGGGTCCCGGCCAGCGCTCTTACCTTAGCGCATCCGGACCGCCATTCGGTAACGAGAACCCCCAGTCCGCTGGGAACAGGCGCGGACACGCGCCACGTTCCGTTGCCCGCAGGTGAGGGGATCAGTCGCCGCTCCCGGCTAGCATCAATGCCGATGGGTAACACCAGGCCGCTCCCGCAGCAGTCGGCACCGGGTCAGCCGGGGCCGCAGGCGCGGCGCCCCCGGTCCAGCCGCCGGCGCCGCTACCTCAAGCGGGCCGCCATCGGCCTGGGGGCGGTGATCGTCGTGGTCGCCCTGGCCGTCGGCGCCCTCTGGGTCGCCACCCCCTCGGCCAGCGAGGCCACCCAGCTGGCCAAGGCGCTGGCCGGGCAGCGCGGCATACCTTACCCGGGGCCCGGCGTCCCGGAGAACTTCGCGAGGCCGCTCGTCGCCACCGAGGACCACCGCTTCTACAGCGAGCCTGGCGTCGACGTCCTCGCCGTGGGGCGGGTTGCCGAGGCCAAGGTCACCGACGGCAGCGACCAGGGCGGCGCCACGATCGAGCAGCAGCTTGCCAAGATGCTGTACACGCCCGCGCAGGCCGGATTCAACGCCGAGGTCAAGCAGGTCGTGCTCGCGGTCAAGCTCAACATCGCGTACTCGAAGCAGCAGATACTCGACCTGTACGCCGAGGCCGCCTACTACGGTCACGGTTTCTACGGCCTTGAGCAGGCGAGCTGCGGTTACTTCGGCCACCCGGCGCAGGACCTGACCGTGGTCCAGGGCGCGATGCTGGCCGGCGTGGTCAACGCGCCGAGCGTCGACGACCCGATCAGCGACCCGGGAAACGCGAAGGCGCGGCTTGAGCACGTCATCGCCCGCATGGTCGCCGTCGGCTACCTCAGCGAGGCGCAGGCACAGCAGGCGCTGCGCACGCCGCTCGGCCTGACCACGGGCACCAGCTCAGCCTGTTAGGGGCCGGGCTGTCAGGGGATCGTCACCGGCTCGGCGAGGTCCTCGGCGACCCGCGCCGGCGTCACGTCGTTGAACACGAACTTCCGGTAGCAGAACAGCCGGAACAGCGTCGCGAACACGATGCCGATGACCGTGGCGATGTTGAGCGAGAGCCGGTCGGTGTTGTGCAGCAGGTAGTGGTTAGTGTCGACGAAGGCAGTCTGGATCAGCGTGCCGACCACGTTGAAGAAGATGAACAGCACGGTCTCGCGGCCCATGTTCGCAGTCTTGCGGTGCTTGAAGGCCCAGTAGCGGTTGCCGACGTAAGCGAAGCAGGTCGCGATGGCGTTCGCGAGGATGACCGAGGTCGTTGGCCCGGTGTGCCCGTACAGCGCGTTCTGGATAAGGAACGTGATGATCGTGCTCACGATGCCCACGATGCCGAACTTGCCGATCTCGTGGATCAGCACGTGAAAACGGGCGTAGGTATCGCGGATCAGACTCAACGTGGCTCAGTTCCTCTCACGGAGCGGGCGATCTGCGGATCAGCCCCGCCAACATGACCTGGTTGTACCTTACCTGCGCTAACCGGCTGCCCAGGGGCCAGATGCCCAAACTGTCGGCATCCGCCGCCCGCTAAACCATTCGGAATCCGTGACGCTGCGAGGTATTCTCCGTCGAGTGCCTGAGGTACTTGTTCGCGCCCGAGGCCTGACGAAGCGGTTCGGCAGCTTCACCGCTGTGGACGGGATCGACTTTGAGATTTCCCGCGGTGAGGCGTTTGGCTTCCTCGGCCCGAACGGTGCCGGGAAATCATCCACCATGCGCATGCTCGGTTGTGTCTCTCCGCCAACAGTAGGTGATCTTACCATTCTGGGCGGTGACCCTGTGCGCGACGGGGCCGCGATCAGGGCCCGGCTCGGGGTCGTCCCGCAGGAAGACACCCTCGACAACGAGCTGACGGTCCGCGAGAACCTGCTCGTCTACGGGCGCTACTTCGGCCTGGCCCGCAAGCTCATCAGCGAGCGCACCGACCAGCTCCTCGACTTCGTGCAGCTCACCGAGCGCGCAGGCGACCAGGTCGACCCCCTGTCCGGCGGCATGAAGCGCCGCCTCACGATCGCCAGGAGCCTCATCAACGACCCGGACATCCTCATCCTCGACGAACCCACTACCGGGCTTGACCCTCAGGCGCGGCACGTCGTCTGGGACCGTCTCTTCAGCCTTAAGCAGCGCGGCGTGACCCTCATCCTCACCACGCACTACATGGACGAGGCCGAGCAGCTGTGTGACCGCCTGGTCGTCATGGACCACGGCAAGATCGCCGCGGAGGGCACACCGCGCGAGCTCATCGCCCGCTACTCCACCGCGGAGGTCCTGGAGCTGCGGTTCGCGCCCGAGGACCGGGACGAGGCAGTCCTGAAGATCAAAGAGCTTGTCGAACAACGTTCGAGCGCGTCTGATACGATGACCGATTCTGCCATCGGGCGCGCACCCGGGGGGTACGGGCCATCGGGGTCTGGGGTGTCCCCAGGGGGCACTGTGTCCCCCCGGGTGACGACTGTAGTGACTGCCGACCGTCTACTGCTCTACGCGGCCGACGGCGACGAGTTCCTCGCGCGCGTCCACCAGGCAGGCATCGAGCCGCTCACCGAGCTGGTCCGCAGGTCCTCCCTTGAGGACGTCTTCCTGCACCTGACCGGCCGCACCCTGATCGACTGATGAGTAGCGATATCGCTTCCGGTGGGTACGGGGGGCCGGCCCACAGGGAGGTGACAGCGGCGCGCCCGGATTCCCCGATCGCGCTGCCGAAGTTGCCGGGCTCGGCCGCCCTGTCATTCCGCGCGTTCCAGTGCTGGCTGCTCATGTACCGGCGAACCTGGCGCTCCTCGGTCTGGTCGTCGGTGCTCGGCCCGCTGTTCTACCTGGGCGCGATGGGCTACGGCCTGGGCTCGCTCGTCGACAAGAACGGCACGGCTGCCCTCGGCGGCGTCCCCTACGTGGTGTTCGTCGCCCCGGCGGTCCTGGCCGTGCAGGCGATGAACTCGGGCATGTCCAACGCCCTGTTCCCGGTCTTCGGCGCCGTCCACTGGAACAGGATCTACCTCGCCGCGCGGGCGACGATGCTCCGCTCCGGTGACATCTACCGCGGCCACCTGTTGTTCATCACGATGCGGATCACGATGAACTCCGCGTGCTTCGTGGTGCTGATGGCCGCGTTCGGGCTGATCAGGTCCCCGTGGGCGGTGCTGCTGCTGCCCGCCGCCGCGCTTACCGGGTTCGCGTTCGCCACCCCGTGCGCCGCCTGGGCGGTCACGCTGGAACGCGACAGCCAGATGAATTACCCGATCAGGTTCGGCGCCGTCCCGCTGATGCTGTTCTCCGGCACGTTTTTCCCGATCACCCAGCTGCCCGGCTGGATCCGCCCGGTCGCCTACGCGACGCCCCTCTGGCACGGCGTGGCCCTGTGCCGCGCGCTCAGCCTCGGCGACCTCGACGCGGGCTCGGCCGCCATGCACGCCGGCTACCTCGTCGCACTGGCGGCGATCGGCCTGTGGGCAGGGGACCGGACCTACCGGAGGCGGCTCTATGTCTGAGTCACCGGCGCGCGAGTCGGGTGGCGCGACCGCGGTCAGCCGCTCTCGTTCGGAATCCTCGTCTTTGATCTTCCGTTTCTCCGGGGCGCGGGGGCTGCGGCTGATCGAGCGGCACGCGCGGTTCTACCGGCGGATGTGGCTGGTGGTCGCCGCGGGAGCGGCGGAACCGCTGTTCTACCTGCTGTCCGTGGGGGTCGGGATCGGCGGGCTGATCGGGAACGTGACCGGACCGGGCGGGCAGCCGGTGCCTTACCGCGAGTTCGTCGCGCCGGGGCTGCTCGCCGTCTCCGCGCTGAACGGCGCGCTCAACGACTCGACGTTCAACATCTACGGCAGGCTCAAGTTCGACAAGCTCTACGACGCCGTGCTCACCACGCCGCTCGGCGCGCGGGACGTGGCGTTCGCCGAGATCGGCTGGGCCGTGCTGCGCGGCGTGATCTACTCGGTGTCGTTCCTGATCGTGATGGCGGCGTTGGGGCTGATCGCCTCGCCGTGGGCGATCCTCGCGCTGCCGGGGGCGGCGCTGATCAGCTTCGCGACCGCGGCGATCGGGGTGTACCTCACCACCTACATGAAGTCCTGGCAGGACTTCGACTACGTGCTGCTCGTCGCGGTGCCCATGTTCCTGTTCTCCGGGACGTTCTATCCGCTGTCGGTCTATCCGCACGTCATCGGGGTGATCGTTGAATGGTCGCCGCTGTACCAGGGCGTGGTGATCCTGCGCGACCTGGTGTTCGGCGTGCCATCGCCCGACCTGGCCTGGCGGGCCGCGTACCTGATCGCGCTCGGGGCAGCGGGGCTGGCCCTGGCGGGCCAGCGGATCGCCAAGTTGCTGCTCGTCTGAGCCGAGGCACCTTACAGCACATCCGAAGGTTTCGCGGGGTCGCTCGCCGGAAGGAAACTGTAGGCTACTGTGCGTGCTGGGGGAGCGCCGCCCACGGGTCACGGCGGCTGACGGGACCAACGCTGGCGCTGGCGTGTCCCCGGACGCCGCGCCCGCACCGCGCGGCGCCTGGCGCGACCCCGTCACGGCGGCGGTCGCGGCGGCTGCGTTCGGCGCGTACTTCGCGCTGTCGCTGTTCCGGCTGCTCCAGCTCAACCCGGGCTCGTGGGACCTCGGCATGTACACCGAGTACGTCAAGCAGCTCTCGCTGCTGCGGGCACCGGTCGT
>JAWWPV010000555.1:0-10836 GCA_033854775.1 Trebonia sp. | reverse complement strand
GCGCTACCCCGCCCGAGTACAGGGCAATGCGGTTGCCAACCACCTGGTACCGGGTGCTTATGGCCGCTGCCGGCCAGCCCAGGACGAACATCCCGCCGAATGTCGCCGCGACGATCAACTTGGCGGTCGGCGATACCGAGGAAAAGCCAACGCCTATTCCCACCGGAAGCCCGATAATCAGCGAACCAAGGATGAACAGGCAGCCAAGGACGCTGAGGCCGGAGGGGTCGTCCATGGAGCGTGACACGGACACGACCGTGCCAAGGCCGAATTCCTCGCCGACCCCGCCGCACACCCCCATGTCCTCCGCGTGCCGCTTTTCTTCCTTGCTGGGCGCCGCCGCGTGCCGCTCCGCTTCGATTGGCTCCATTGGACGGTCAGCATAGGCCGCCCGTGAAGCCCGCACTTGAACACGACGGGAAACTCGCGATAACACTACGTAAGCGGGCGTCGCGGCAATGGAACTTGGCGTTCACGGGGTGGACGGGCGCGTTTCACTCCAGTCCAGGATCAGGTTGCGCTCGGCGAAGTACCAGGCACCCTCGATCTTGGCGAAGGTGTCGAGGTAACGGAGCGAGGCGATCATGATCTTGCGCTCACCCTCGGCGGTGAACAGGTGGTGGGCAATCGTGTAGCTCTCGCCGGTGGCCTTTTCGCCATCGAGTTGGATGACGCTCTGGCCGTTGAAATGCGTGGTCGCCTCGTACTGGTTGAGATCGGCGAACACGGGCGTGAGCGCCTCGCGCCCGTCCAGTACGTAGCTGGGCTCGCTCCCGTCGCCGCCCAGGTAGACGGCGAACCGGGTGTCGGCGGTGAACAGGGCCTTCTGCCCTTCGGCGTCGCGCCGGTCAGCGCAATGGGCGTAGGCGTCGAATAGTTCACGGATAGCGAGGCGGTCCGCCGCCTCCGCCGGGCTGACCGCTGTGTGGATAGCCATGGTCGGGTGCTCCGTCGGCATTGTTGGTGCCGGACCTTCCGGCGTCATCCTGCGTAAGCTCAGTGCCGTACCGGGGAACTCCTCGGTACAGCGCCGAGCGTAATCGCGGAGTTCCCCGCTTAGCAAGTTCGAGGTGTGTCAGTGCCTGAGAATGTCCCGCTGCGGCGAGCTGATGCCGCCCGGAACCGCGACACGATCCTTGCCGCGGCGCTGGCTGCGCTGACGGAGTCTGGCGACGCCTCGCTGAACTCGATCGCCAAGCGCGCAGGCGTCGCGAACGCCACGCTCTACCGACACTTTCCCACCCGCGAGCGCCTCGTGCTTGAGGTGTACCGGCACGAGGTGCGGCAGCTGGCAGAAGCCGCTGACCAGCTGCTCGTCAAGGAGTCGCCGGGGGACGCGCTGCGGGACTGGGTGCAGCGGCTGGCCCAATACGCGATGACCAAGCACGGCCTCGCCGACGCCCTCCGCGCCGCAACCGGATCTGGCACCGCGCTGTTCGCCGAAACCTACGATCCGATCGTCGCCGCGCTCGAGCGGCTACTTGTTGCTGCCGAGTATGCCGGAACGGTCCGACCAGGGCTCGACCCACACAACGTTATCCTCGCTCTCGCTGGCCTCTGGGAGATCGACCCGGCAACCGATTGGCAGGCTCGAGCCCGTCAGCTGTACGACCTCATTTTCACCGGGCTCCAAGCGGACCGCCCACGGTCGGCCTGACCAGGGAAGGCTGGGCAGGATCGATCATGTCGGTGGATTAGACGCGGGCTCGGGTGGTCCAGGAGCGGGCCGTTAGCGTGAAGGGCGCTTCTGGGAGCAGGCGGGCGCAGGCTTCGCGAAGCGCGGTGCGGTGCTCGTCACTGAGGCTGGCCACGTAGGCTCCCGGCGGGCCGACGCCGAGCGTGAATGGTGCCCACCACTGGCCGAACGATTCGAAGCGGAAGCTCACCGTGAGCGCGGTCGACTCGATTTCGGTTAGCCTTGTCTGGCACAGAATGTCGGCTAGCTGGCCGTCACGGCCGCCCGGCTGGTCGTCTTTATCTGGTGCCGCCGGGTCCACCTCCCGGGCGGCGCGCCACAGCATGGACACCGGCGCGGTGCCCCCAGCGAAATCCCAGACCGTCGCGGCGACCGTCCCGCCCTCGCGCGTCACCCTGGCCATCTCGGCGATCCCTACGGCGGGGTCGGTCATCAGCTGGACGACAAGCTGCGCGGCAGCACAGTTGAAGCTGTCATCGGGCCAGGGCAGCGCCTCGGCCGCGCCCTGACGCACGTCGACACCGGGGAGTCGGTCCCGCACCGACGCCACGAACGACGGCGACGGATCGATCGCGCTGACGGACTCGGCGCCGAGTTCCGCGGCGAGCACCGCGGTTAGCGCGCCGGGCCCGCAGCCAACGTCAAGCACGCGCTGCCCGGGCGTCAACCGCAGGAAGGCACCGAACTGCGTCGCGAGTTGCTCTGAGAACCGTCCCATGAACTGCCAGTAGGCGTCGGCGGGCACGTCAAAGGACATGGCACCCGACTCTACTCGCGCGTTCCCGAGGA
This sequence comes from Trebonia sp., assembly GCA_033854775.1. GTDB lineage: Bacteria > Actinomycetota > Actinomycetes > Streptosporangiales > Streptosporangiaceae > Trebonia. The sequence goes on along the minus strand of JAWWPV010000555.1, from coordinate 8,351 downwards.
CATGACCGTTGTGGTCTTGGGGGCGGGCCACCGCCGCGCGATGACCCGCCGCTGACTGGCGTTACCTGGTTTTACTCGCTGCCGAAGGAGGTGATCTCGGCGCGCTCAGCCTCGCTTAGCTCGCGCGGAACCTCGCCCTTGGCAATCTTGGCGGACTGCACCTGGTGCCGGATCTTGTCCACGATCTCCGGGTTGGCGAGCGTGGTGATGTCGCCGGTGTCGGTGAAGTTCGAGGTCGCGGCGATCACGCGGCGCATGATCTTGCCGGACCGGGTCTTCGGCATGTCGGGGACGATCCAGATGTTCTTCGGCCGGGCGATCTTGCCGATGTCGGTCTCGATCGCGGCCTTGACCTTGTTTTCCACCTCGGGCGTGGCGGCGAAGCCGGGCTTGAGCGCGATGTACATCTCGACCACGCGGCCCCGGATGTCGTCGATGACGGGGACCGCCGCGGCCTCCGCGACCTCGTTCACCATCAGCGCGGCGGACTCGAGCTCCTTGGTGCCGAGCCGGTGGCCGGCCACGTTGATCACGTCGTCGACGCGGCCGAGGATGCGGAAGTAGCCGTCGGCCCCCTGGGTGGCGCCGTCGCCGGCGAAGTACGGCCAGTCGCGCCAGTCGGTGGACTTCGGGTCCTTGTTGTACTTGGCGTAGTACGTCGAGACGAACCGCTCCGGCTGGCCCCAGATGGTCTGGAAGACGCCAGGCCACGGGTTGCGGATGATGATGTTGCCGGCCTTGCCCGAGCCGGCCGGGACATCGTTGCCGTCCTCGTCGAGGATGGCCGCGTAGATGCCGAGCGCCGCCGGGCCGCAGGAGCCGGGCTTCATCGGGTCGATGCCGGGCAGCGTCGAGCCGAGGAACCCGCCGGTCTCGGTCTGCCACCAGGTGTCGACGATGACCGCCTCGTCCTTGCCGACGTTGTCGTAGTACCAGCGCCAGACCTCGGGCTCGATCGGCTCGCCGACCGTGGTCATGTGCTTGAAGTGGAAGTCGTACTTGGCGGGCTCGTCCGGGCCGACCTTGCGGAGCATCCGGATCGCGGTGGGGGAGGTGTGGAAGATGTTCACGCCGAGCTGCTTGGCGATCCGCCACGGGCGTCCGGCGTCCGGGTAGTTCGGGGTGCCCTCGTAGAGGACGCTGGTGGTGCCGAGGGCGAGCGGGCCGTAGACGATGTAGGAGTGGCCGGTGATCCAGCCGATGTCCGCCATGCACCAGTACGTGTCGTCCGGGTGGATGTCCTGGTAGAACTTCGACGTGCCGGCCACGTAAGAGAGGTAGCCGCCCGTGGAGTGCTGGCAGCCCTTCGGGCGCCCGGTCGTGCCGCTCGTGTACATCAGGAACAGCGGGGCCGTCGCCGGCAGCGAGACCGGCTCGACCTCGGCCCCCTTGTAGTCCTTGAGCACGTCATCGACGAAGAAGTCGCGGCCCTCGACCATCGGGGTCTTCGCGGAGTACTGGCCGGGGTAGCGGCGGAAGACGAGGACCTTGTCGACCTGCTGGCCTTCCTTGGCCGCGGCCTCGACCGCCTCGTCTGCCTTGACCTTGTGGTCGAGCAGGTCGCCGCTGCGGTAGTAGCCGTCCATCGTGATCAGCACGTTCGAGCCCGAGTCCGCGATCCGGTGCCCGGCCGCGGTGCCGGAGAAGCCGGCGAAGACCTGGGAGTGCACCACCCCGAGCCGGGCACACGCCAGCATGACGACCGGCAGCTCGGGAACCATCGGCATGTGCAGCGTCACCCGGTCGCCGGTCTTGAGGCCGGCGAAGTCGCGCAGCAGCGCGGCCATCTCGTTGACCCGGACGTACAGCTCCCGGTAGGTGATCGCCTGGTGCGCCTCGCTCTCCGGTTCCGGGACCCAGATGAGGGCGGCCTTGTTCGGGTGGGTCTCCATGTGCCGGTCGACGCAGTTGTACGAGGCGTTCAGCTCGCCGCCGACGAACCACTTCCAGAACGGCGCGTCGGACGTGTCGAGCACCGTGTCCCACGGCTTGGACCAGGTGAGCAGGTCGGCGTAGGCGGTGAAGCAGTCCGGGTACTTGTCCTCGGTGTACTGGTCACGGATCGCGGGGTCGGACGCGTTGGCCTGCGCCGTGAACTTCGCCGGGGGCGGGTAGTAGCCCTCCTCGCGCCAGTGCACCGCGATGAGCGCCTCAGATGATTCAGATGAGTCGTCAGTCACGTCGTTCAGATCGTCAGCCATGAAAGTTCCTCCGCGTCCCTGCGTCGGCGCGCCTCGTGGCGCTGTTACTGATCGCTCTTCTCGCGCTATTCGCGCTGCCGCCTCACACGATCACCGGAGGCGTAGTCCAAATTTAACGCCGATGCGTGGCATCTCACCATGGGTGGCCCGCCCATGCTGCGATCAGGAAACCTGTCTGGGAAACAGGGGAGGATGCCGGCCAGCCAGGAGGTCCTAGCTGCCGACCGTCATCGTGGCCTGGCGGGGCAGGCTGATGACGGACAACGTGGGGTTGCGGACCTCGGGAAAAGCCTCGTCCATGCCGGTGATGCGCATGATTCGCAGCAGCGCAGGGCGAGCCGCGGTCAGCTTGAGCGAGCGTCCAGCCCGCCGCGCATGCCCGGCAACCCTGGCGAGCACCCCGAGGCCGGCCGCGTCACAAAATGACAACTCGGACAGGTTCATCATTACGGGCCCGTCTTGGCTGTCCACCACGTCGCGCAGGTAGGCATACGCCTGGTCAGCGGTAGCGATGTCAAGTTCGCCACGCACCCGCACGGTCGCCTTGCCGTCGGGCGCCACCTGGTACGCGAGCTCTAGCTGTAGCGCCCGCGCAAGGCCAAACACAGCCTCCATCTCCCCGTTCTCCCCGTTCCCCCCGTCAGGCGCAGTCCGGTCCCCTCCGACACGGGTCGCGCGAATCATCAAATATCCCCTCCTAGAGCGTAGTGAACTAAATGCTCCTTCCGCACCAACCTCGTGTGATTTCGTGCCGGCTGGCCGCCGGCGGCGAGGAGCCCTAGGTACCCAGTGAAGACAGGGAACCTTGCGGCGACACCGCCCTCTCACTGAATAAAACGTTAGAACCAGCCGGATGGTTCTCGTGATCTTCTGTAGTCCTCTTCTTACGCAACGTTTACAAGTAACGTTTAGATACCACTGGTTACGGATCGTGAGATGGGTCACCCTGGGCAGGCCGAAGTCATACGAAGTCATACGCTGGTAACCGCACAAACCGGTGCGCGAGGCACGATGAGCGGACTAGGGGTGGCCGAGGATGCTCAGCAGGGGCAGCGTCGCGATTGACCTGGGAACCGTCAACACGCTTGTCTGGCTCGACGGCCGTGGGCTTGTGCTCGAGGAGCCGTCCACGATCGCGGTCGACGGCAGCACCGGGCAGGTCGCCGCCATCGGCACCGCGGCAGAGGCCCTCGCGGACAAGGAGCCCAAGGACATCAGGGTCATCCATCCGCTGCGCGATGGCGTGATCGCCGACCTTGACGCGACCGCGGAGCTGCTGCACGGCTTCCTGCGCAAGTCGGGCGCGCTGAGCGGCCCGTTCAAGCGGCGGGCAGTGGTGTGCGTGCCGGGCGGTGCCACCTGGGTGGAACGGCGGTCGGTCGTCGCCGCCTTCAGCACCCGCCGGCCCCGCTACGTGGTGGAGCTGGTCGACGAGCCGGTTGCGGCCGCCGCCGGTGCCGGACTTGACCTGAGCGCGGGCGCCGGCGGGTTCGTCGTGGACGTGGGCGGCGGGACGACCGAGGTCGCGGCGGTGGCGGGCTGGCGGGTCGTGCGCGCGGAGAGCCTGCGGATGGCAGGCAACGCGATGGACGAGGCGATCATCAACGCGGCCAGGTCCGGCCTTGGCATGATCCTGGGCCAGCGGGCGGCCCGGCAGCTCAAGACCGAGCTCGGCCTGGCCGGCGGCCCGGATGGCTGGGCGGAGGCGGTAGGGCTTGACGCGGCGCGCAGGACGCCGCGCATTGAGAAGGTGCCGGCGGACCTGGTGGCCGGCGCGCTCGAGCCGGTTGTGGCCGCCATCGGCGCCACGGTGCAGACCGTGCTCTCCGATATCCCCGCTGGCCTGGCCGAGGACGTGGTCCGCAGCCAGGTCAGGCTCTGCGGAGGCGGCGCGCTGCTGCCCGGTCTCGCGGACCGGATCGCGGCGCTCGCGGGTATCGGCGTGGTGGTGGCCGAGGACCCGCTGCGCTGTGTCGTCCGCGGCGCGGCGGCGATGCTCGACGCGGCAGGTACCCCCGGCGTCCCCGGGGTGTAAATGGTGCGGGTCGCTGAGCGTTCGCTGTGAGCTTGCTAAGGCCTGCCCCGGCGGCGGAAGAGGCGGCAATCCCCGCGCGTTGACTAGAACATATGCCTCCGGGGCACGGATAGTGCCAGTGGATAGCGCAGGACACCGCGCCCCGAGAGGCGCCCGCCTGGCGGAAAGAGCAGGTCCGCATGAGTAAGCAAGTCTCGCCCCCGCCACCTGGCGACAAGCCGGCACCGGGGAACCCGCCGCCCCCCCCGCCCGCGTGGCGGCACTGGCTGATTCCTGTCGGTATCCTTGTCGCCCTGTTCCTCTGGATATACCTTCCGGCGGTGCACACAGCAGGACAGACCTCCCTGACCTACTCGCAGTGGCTGAGCGACGTCACCAAGCACACGGTGAAGACGGTCACCATCGCCCAGTCAGGCGGCACGAGCAGCGGCACGCTGACCAACAACACTAACTACACCGTGGTCATCCCGCCGCAGGCCAGTCAGGCCATGCTTGATGAGCTCCAGGCGAACGGCGTACAGATCACCGGTTCGACCACGTCGCCCGGCTTCGGTACCGAGCTACTGAACTGGGTCATCATCCTGCTGCCGATCATCATCATCGTCTGGTTCTACAGGCGGCTGTCCCGCGGCGCGGCCGGCCAGATGCAGGGCATCCTCGGCGTCGGCAGGTCCCGCGCCAAGGTGTTCGACGAGGAGCGGCCCTCCACCACGTTCGCGGACGTCGCCGGGTACGACGGCGCGAAATCCGAAATCAGCGAGGTCGTCGACTTCCTGCGCAACCCCGACCGCTACCAGCGGGCCGGGGCCGTCGTCCCGCGCGGCGTGCTCATGATCGGCCCGCCGGGAACCGGCAAGACCCTGCTCGCGCGCGCCGTGGCCGGCGAGGCGCAAGTGCCTTTCTTCTCGGTCACCGGCTCCAGCTTCGTGGAAATGTTCGTCGGCGTCGGCGCGGCCCGCGTCCGCGACCTGTTCGCCGAGGCGCGCAAGCGGTCCCCTGCCATCATCTTCATCGACGAGATCGACGCGATCGGCCAGCGCCGGGCGGGCCAGGGCCAGGTCGTCGCCAACGACGAGCGGGAGCAGACGCTCAACCAGCTGCTCGCCGAGATGGACGGCTTCGACCCCACCATGGGCATCGTGGTCCTCGGCGCGACCAACAGGCCCGAGGTCCTCGACCCCGCCCTGCTGCGCCCCGGCCGGTTCGACCGGCAGGTGACGATCCCGCTGCCCAACGTCACCGAGCGGGAGGCGATCCTGCGCGTCCACTCCAAGGGCAAGAAGCTCTCGCCCAACGTGAACCTTTCTGTGGTCGCCCGTGGCACCCCCGGCTTCTCCGGAGCGGACCTCGCGAACCTCGCGAACGAGGCCGCCATCTTCGCGGTGCGCGGCAGCCGCAACGTGGTGACCGCCGCCGACTTCGAAGCGGCGCGGGACAGGATCATCCTCGGCCGCAGGGAAGGCTCGAACGTGCTGCTCCCCGAGGAGAAGCACGCCGTCGCGGTGCACGAGTCCGGCCACGCCCTCGTGGCGGCCCTGTCCGAGCACGCTGACCCGGTGGCTAAGGTCACGATCCTGCCTGCCGGGCAGACCCTCGGCGTCACCGAGCAGCTGCCCCTCATCGAACGCCACATGTACAGCGAGGACTACCTCTACGACTCGCTCGCCGTCCGCCTCGGGGGGCGGGCCGCCGAACTGGTCGTCCTCGGCCAGGGCTCGACCGGCGCGGGCAACGACCTGGCCGGCGCCACCGACCTGGCCACCAAGATGGTCCGCGAGTTCGGCATGTCCTCGGTCCTCGGGCCCGTGGGCTACCCGGAGGGCGGCTCGGTGTTTCTCGGCGGGGGCGGGGGCGGCATGTCCAGTCGGCCCTACGCGGAGGCGACCCAGGCGGCCATCGACGGCGAGGTCTCCAAGCTGCTGCGGGAAGCCGAGGAGCGCGCCGTCAACGTGCTCACCCAGCATCGCGGCGAGCTTGACTCACTCGTCGCCCTGCTCCTTGAGCAGGAGACGGTGGACGGTTCCGACGTCTACCGGCTGGCGGGCATGCCCGACCGGTCAGTGAGCCTGTCGACGCCGCCCGTGGTGCTCACTCCGCATCGGGCGGGGGCGGATACCACGGGGGCGGGGGCCGGCGTCACCACCGCTGACGATTCCACGTCGGCGCGGTAACCACCCAGTCGGCGTCCCAGGCGGCCATCCGGCGGCGGTAAAGCAGCTGCCGGATGGCCGCCACCCCGCATATGTAGATCACGCCGGCCGCGACGATCACGCCGACCGTGGCCGCGTCGGCCTGGCTGGCCACCTCGGCAAGGGCGAGTGGCGGGCTGTCCAGGTTCCCGTTGCCGTCGGTCCAGACGGTGACGACCGTCCCCTTGGGGCTTCCCGGCACGGCCGGCACCTCACCGGAACGGCGCACGCCGGCGGCGGATGTCCAGCTGGCCTGGCTCAGCACGTACGCGCTGAGCGAGTACCCGCTGACCGGGCCTGCCCCGTCGGTGAGCACCGCCGGCACCTGATGCCTGGTCACCAGCTGCTCCTGCCGCGCGTGCAGCGCGCTCAGGTAGGAGGCGTGGCCGGCCAGCCGCCCGGCGAACGGCGTCACCGCGGCCAGCGCCGCGAACAGGCCGACAAGAAGGCAGGTCTCCAGTCGGTCGATGCCGCGGCGCAACGGGTTTCGGTCGGGTCGCGCGCCGCGGATCACCCGCAGCGGCCAGCAGACCTGGACGCTCGGGGATCCTCTAAGTCGCATCACAACTCACCTCGTCCAATGATCGCCCGTCGCCCGAACGACAGACTCTCACTTGCTCACTGCTACGATGCGATCCCATTCAGTAGTAAGAGTAGGGCCTAAATGGCCAGTTTGGCCGGGACTTTTGGCCGCGGTTACTACCCCGTTAATGTAACTCGCATGGAGAACGCGGGAGGCGGCGGCCTGCTGCCACAGCTTCGGCTGGACGACCTGCTCTCTGAGCTCCAGGCGCGGCTTGAGGCCGTGCTCGGCACCAGGGACCGGATGCACGGCCTGCTTGAGGCGGTCGTCGCGATCGGGTCGGGCCTTGAGCTTGAGGCGATGCTCCGCCGCGTCGTTGAGGCGGCCGTGGACCTCGTCGACGCCAGGTACGGCGCGCTCGGCGTCATCGGCGAGGACCAGCGCCTCATCGAGTTCATTCCCGTCGGGCTTGACGCCGAGGAGATCAGCGAGATTCATCACTGGCCCGAGGGGCGCGGCCTGCTCGGCCTGCTCATCAAGGAGCCACGCCCGCTGCGCCTCGCCGACATCGGCGCGCACCCGGAATCGTCAGGGTTTCCCGCGGGGCACCCCGCGATGCGGTCTTTCGTCGGCGTGCCCGTCCGGGTCAGGGACCGGGTGTTCGGGAACCTGTACCTGACGGAGAAGCGCGGCGGCGGTGAGTTCACCGAGGACGACGAGGCGGTGCTGACGGCGCTCGGCGCCGCGGCGGGCATCGCGGTGGAGAACGCCAGGCTGTACGAGGAGGCCAGGCGGCAGCAGCACTGGCTGCGGGCGAGCAGCGAGCTGACGATCGCGCTGCTGTCCGGTGCGGCCACCGAGACGGTGCTCGCCGACCTCACCAGGCAGGCGCTCGAGTTGTCCGGCGCGGACCTGGTCACGCTCGCGCTGCCTGACGAGGACGGCCGCAGGCTCACCCTGGAGTACGCCGAGGGAGACGGTGCCGGCGATGCCAGGGGCCTCGTCGTCCCCGCGGGCCAGTCACTGTCCGGTCAGGTCCTGGCGAGCGGTACGCCGGTCACGGTCGAGAACTTCGCCGAGGACCCGCGCACGGCCGACGTGACGAGGCTGCCGATGGGACACATCGGCCCGGCGGCCCTGTTCCCGCTCGGCACGCCTGGCAACGTGCGCGGCGTGCTCACCGTGGGGCGCGTCCAGGGCCGCCCGCCGCTCCAGCAGGGCGCGGCCAGCGTCGTCGCGGCGTTCGCCGCCCAGGCGGCCGTCGCGCTTGAGCTCGCGGACCGCAGGGCCGACGCCGAGCGCCTTTCCGTGTTCGAGGACCGGGACCGGATCGCCAGGGACCTGCATGACCTGGTGATTCAGCGGCTGTACGCCACGGGCATGTCGCTTGAGGGCACGATGCC
>JAWWPV010000554.1:0-9024 GCA_033854775.1 Trebonia sp. | reverse complement strand
CTGGCAGCCGTCCGGGCGGCCGCGAGCTGGCTGGCCGCCCGCCGCCGCGCGCCCGCCTTGATCAAATTCGCCGGCGGTGCGGACATCGTGCGCCACCAGCTCCGGGCGAGCTTAGCCGGGGATATCTGCCGGAAAACAGCAACAATAACGACGAGGGCAAGCAGCGCGAACAAAGCGTAGTAGTATCCGTTGGCCGACGAGACATACGTCTGCATGGCCGTCCAGAATACGGCGAAGGCAATCGCCACGGGAAGCACACGCCAGACGCGGCCAAGCCCGGAGATGATCACACAGAGAATGGTGATGATAGAGTAGTCGATCCCAATGTTCGGCGAAATCGAGGTCGCGGGCGACACGAGAACTCCGGCGAGTCCGCCGATGGCGCCGCTGACAAAGAACACGAGTGACGCGACGGCTCCCCGGCGCACCCCGTAGAGCTGGGCGGCGTAGGGGTCACTGCGGAGCGCGCGGATATCCATTCCCACGCGAGTCCGGTACAGAATTACCCACACCAGCGCGAGGCAGACGGCGGCGCCGGCGAGGACCTCGATCTGCTCAACGGTTACGACAATCCCGATGTGAAAGACCCGCTGGGTGACGAGCGACGGCACGGGCAGTTCCCCGCTGCCCCACACGATTGCCGCAATGGCCGTGAGGGCGATACCGCTGGCCGCTGTCGCCAGGAGCGACGCCTGGATTCTCGACTGCTGCGTACTCGACCGCAGGACGGGGCTGATGGCTAGTTTCTCGATGAGCACGCTGATGAGCCCGCAGCAGACCAGGGCGAGAACGGCCGCTCCCCCGACCCCCAGCCGGGCCGACCCCACCGCGACGATCATCGCGCCGATCATGAATATCTGGCCCTGCGCGAAGTTTACCACCCGGAGCGTCGCGTACTGAAGGTTCATGCCGACGCCGAGCAATATGTACGAACACGCTAGAATTACGGCCGACCACGCCAGCTGCGCGATTTCCATCAGTTCTCCGAATATTCCGGTGCGTATGCCGGGGGCTTGAACAGCGAACCGTTCAAGCCCCCGGCGATCGCCAGGGCGGCTACGGCTCGACTGGCGCGAGGGTTCCGCCTGGCTGGTACTCCTGCACGGTCACCGCGCCTTCCAGGTAACCTGCATGCGCGAGGCCGGTCCCCTTGCCGAAGGAAACCGTGTAACCGAGCGGACCGCCGACCACCGCTACATGGCTGAGGGACTCCATAGCGCTCTGCAGGGCGGCGCGACTGTTCGTCGCTCCTGGCTTCGCGAGTGCGGCGGCGAACAGTGTCGCCGCGTCCCAGCCCTGTACGTCGCCGTAGTTGATTGCCCGGTGGTACTTCGACTTGATCAAGGCGGCGAGAGTCTTTACCTGCGGCTTGCTGTAGTCAACGAAGATCGCGGTAAGCGATCCGCTGAGCAGGCTTGCGCCGCCCACGGTGATGACGTTCGGAATAGCCATCGTGATACCAGCCCAGGGAATTTGGAGCCCGAACGACTGAGCTGCCTTCATCGGCGCCGTGACGTCAGCGGCTGATGCCCCGTTATCCAGAATGACCTGCGGATTGTCAGCCTTCAACTGCTCCACGAGCGGTGTGAAGTTGGTGGCGTTCGGCTCGTACCGTATGACGTCGATCTTGCCCGTGAATCCGTCTGACTTGGCCAGGGCGGTCTGCGCCGAGACCTCTTCATTTCCCCGGCTTGAGTTCTCGGCTGTGATCGCGATGTGCTTATAGGTCTTGCTGAGGTACTTGATAAGCACGGAGGAGCCGAAAGTGAGGTTATTCGACAGCTGGAAAGCGTACGGACTCGTCAGGTTGGCCACGCCCCACGACTCGGTCAGTGTGGGCACCTGCGCCGAGGCGGCAATGGGAAGCGCCGCGTTTGCCTCCAGTGTGTCGCCGAAGCCGTACAGGGCCAGCGCGTTGTCCTGATATATCAGCTGTTTCACGTTTGAAACCGCCGTTGTCTCATCCGAGTTCGCATTCAGCGTCACGATCTGGATCTTATGACCGTCTACTCCGCCCGCTGCATTTATCTGGTTAATATGGAGCGTGAACGCCTGGACAGTGGGCTGGTCCCACGCCGAGTCGGTGCCGGTGAGATTCGCGTCCACGCCAATGGTGATTTCACTGCCGGCCGCCGACGTGCCACTCCCAGAAGAACTTGAGCTGCAGGCCGAGATCGCAAGGCCAAGCACGGACAGGCAGGACGCGACGACCACTACCCGGTGCTTCCTGGTTTTTTGAGTAAACACGCCTCTGGTCACCCTGATAATCCCTTCGCGTGACGACCTGGACGCCTCGGGCAAGACGCTGCCCGGGGGGCCATACCGCATTTAACGGGACAGTACGTCCGGCTAACAACCGATGTCAAGCGAGCGCTCGGTAGATTTTGGAGCATTGCCCAATCGTTACGCGTCGCCTGCCTGGGCCATGGCGTGCGCGGCCGTCCCCCCACCGGTCTGGCGGCTCAGCGGCCGAGCGTCTTGGGGTCGTTGGCCAGGCCCAGGTGCCGAATCTGGAGCAGGCTCAGCTGCTCGTAGGCAGAAGACGCGTCAAGCGTGACGTTGAGCTGGTTAGCCACCCGCCGGTTGAGGATGCGCTTCGTCCAGCCGAGGGCGAACGCGGACCTCGTGAGCAGCCGGGCGGAATAGTCCGCGACGGTCTCATCCAGCTTGTCCAGCGGCACGGCACGGTTGATGATGTGCATGGCCGCGAGGTCGGCGGCGGTATACGTCGTCGACAGCAGCATGTACTCCTTGGCGAGGGTTGGCGTCATGAACAGCGGGATGAGAGCGCCGGCCCCGTCCCCCGGTGCCACGCCGAACGGCAGGCCCACCGTGTCCCCGGACTCGCTCCTGACGACCTCGCCCATGCCCAGGTGGACGTCGCTGATGTAGGCGTCCTCGCGCGCGATGATCAGGTCTGACCCGAAGACGATGCTCTGGCCGAAGCCAATCGCGTCGCCGTTCACCTTGGCGATGATCGGTTTCTCGATCTCGGTCATCGCATGGAAGGTACGCAGCACCCCCTGGCCTACCGGCCACTGACCGTACGGATCGGCCAGCCGCTCGGCCGCCCGGTCGCTCTGGTAGTAGTCCGGTGAGCCGGCGCAGAGGAACTCGCCGTCGGTCTCCCCGGTGATGACGATGACCCGGATGGAATTGTCGGTTCGCATGGCCTCGAGGGCGGTGGGCAGCTCAATATGCGGGTCACCCGGCGGGTTCTCCTGGAATGTCACCGACACCGGACGCAGCCTGATGGTCGCGACCTGATCGGCGACCGAGATCCTCAGGGAACGAGATTCATACATGGTGCACACCCTTGTCCTCGTGGCGTCGTCGCCAGTGATGCGTTCTTCGGAGTCGCCCCAGGCGGCCTCAACTACCATACCGAGCGCTCGGTCGGCTGAGAAGACCTGGCGTGGAAGCAAGCGCTAGGTAGACTGGTCCAGTTACCGTCCCGCCATTGAGAACGAGGCGCCCGGCAAGATGCTCTATACAGACGACCCACCGGCCGCGACCCGCAGCCAGCTGACATGACCGGCACGGCATCGCCGACCCCGGGCATCTCCTCCGGCCGGACGCGGTCCAGTCTGCTCTCCCGCCGCGACCTTGAGTTCTTGCTCTACGAGTGGCTCGACGTCGAGTCACTGGCCGGCCGGCCGCGCTTCGCCGACTGCTCGCGGGAGACGTTCGACGCGGTACTGGAACTCGCTCAGGACCTGGCGGAGAAGGAGTTCGCGCCCCACCTCAAGGAGTCCGACCGCAACGAGCCGCAGCTGGCGGGCGACCAGGTCCGCGTCATCCCGCAGATCGGCCGTGCCCTCAGCGTGGCGGCCGGCAGCGGGCTCATCGGCGCGGCCATGGATGCCGAGGTGGGCGGGATGCAGTTGCCGGTGACCGTCGCCGCCGCCTGCCTGGCCTGGCTGCAGGCTGGCAACATCGCGACCAGTGCTTACATCGCGCTCACCACGGCGGCGGCGAACCTGCTCACCGCGTACGGCAGCAGTGACCAGGTCGACCAGTGGGTGCGGCCGATGGTGGAGGGCCGCTTCTTCGGCACGATGTGCCTGTCCGAACCCCAGGCCGGCTCGTCCCTAGCCGACATCGCCACCAGGGCTGTCCTTCAGCCGGACGGCACCTACCGGCTGTTCGGCAACAAGATGTGGATATCGGCTGGCGACCACGAACTGTCGGAGAACATCGTTCACCTCGTCCTGGCCAAGCTGCCGGACGCACCGGGCGGTGTTCGCGGCATCAGCCTGTTCATCGTCCCGAAGTACCTCGTCAGCCTCTCGGGTGAGCTGAGCGAGCGTAACGACATCGCGGTGGCCGGCCTCAACCACAAAATGGGCTACCGGGGAACCGTCAACGCCCTGCTCAACCTGGGCGAAGGCCGGCAGCGCCCGGGCGGCGAGCCCGGAGCGGTCGGCTACCTGGTCGGCCAGGCCGGCCAGGGCCTTCGGTACATGTTCCACATGATGAATGAGGCCCGGGTCGGTGTCGGTTCCGGCGCCACGGCGATCGGCTACACGGCGTACCTGAAGTCGCTCAGGTACGCGACCCAGCGAGTCCAGGGGCGGCCGGCCGGCAATAAGTATCCCGATCAGCCGCCGGTGCCGATCATCGGGCATCCTGACGTGCGCCGGATGCTGCTCGCGCAGAAGTCCTACGTCGAGGGTGCGCTGGCACTGGTGCTGTACTGCGGCCGGCTGCTCGACGAGGTGAAGACGGCTCAGCAGGCCGAGCGGCGGAACTGGGCTGCGCTCATGCTCGACATGCTCACGCCCATCACCAAGTCATGGCCGTCGCAGTGGTGCCTGGAGGCGAACAGCCTGGCGATTCAAGTCCACGGCGGTTACGGCTACACCTCCGATTTCGACGTGGAGCAGCATTACCGGGACAACCGCCTCAACCTCATTCACGAGGGGACGAACTCCATCCAGGCCCTGGACCTGCTCGGCCGCAAGGTGGTGCAGCAGGACGGCCAGGCACTGGCCGCCCTCCTCACGGTGATCTCACGCGGCGTGGCGTCGGCCGAGGCCCTGGCCGGCGACCAGGCCGGAGAGTGGCGCGAGTTCGCCCGCCAGCTCGCCGCGGCCGCGGAACGGATCGAGCGGGTGACCAGAACCCTGTGGAGCGCCCACGATGTCGAAGAGACCCTGGCCAACTCCTCGGCCTACCTAGACGCCGTGGGCCATGTGGTGCTGGCGTGGATCTGGCTTGAGCAGGCCGTGGCCGCTCACGGTAAGACCGGCGACTTCTACGACGGCAAGCGGCACGCGGCGCGATTCTTCTTTCGCCACGAGCTTCCCAAGGCCGGCCCGCAGCTTGACCTGCTCGAAACACTGGACCGCACCCTGCTTGACATGCGTCCGGAGTGGTTCTGATGGACACCGTGGAACAGCCCGGCGCCGTCCCCCTCGGGGTCGATGCCGTGCGGCTGGGACCTTATCTCGGTGCCGAGCTCCAGGACTACGATCCAGCCGGCCAGCTGACCATCACACCGCTGGTCGGCGGCCGTTCCAACCTGACGTACCGGCTGTCCCAGGCGGACCGGAGCTGGGTGCTGCGCCGCCCGCCGCTCGGCCATGTCATGCCCAGCGCGCACGACATGGCCCGCGAGTTCCGGACGCTCGCTTTCCTGTCGGGAAACCATTTCCCCGTGCCTGAGCCGGTGGCGCTGTGCGAGGACCGGTCCGTGCTCGGCGTCACCTTCCAGATTCTGGGCTACGTCCCGGGCCTGGTCATCGCCGATGAATCCGCCGCCCGGCGGCTAGCCGCAGCCGACGCCGATCACCTGTGCCAGGAACTCGTCCGCGTGCTGTCGCGCCTGCACTCCATCCCCGCGCCGGCCGTGGCGCCTGGCCAGTCCACCAGTTCCGCTCATTATCTCCGGCGGCAGGTGAACCGGTGGACGGACCAATGGGAGCGTACCAAGACACGTGAGCTGCCAGCCGTCGCCCGGATATCACAGTGGCTGCAAGGCGCGATCGGGGACGTGCCGGCAGATCATCAGGTCACTGTCGTCCATGGCGATTACCGGCTCGATAACCTGATCCTGGATCCGCTCACGAAGGACATTCGCGCGGTTCTTGACTGGGAGATGTCGACCCTCGGCGACCCGCTGATGGACCTGGCTGTACTGCTCGTTTACTGGGAGCAGTACAGCGATACTCTCCGCAGGCAGGTAGCGGTAGCGAGGAACCTCACGACATTCCCTGGTTTCTGGTCACGCGGCCGACTGGCCGAAGAATACTTCAAGGGTGCCGCTATACCGGTTGAACAGCGCCATCTTGACATATGCCTGGCGCTGGCCTGCCTTAAGCTCGCGGTCATCATGGAGAGCGTGCACTACCGGTACCTGGCCGGCCAGACGGTGGATGAACTGTCGGCCGGGCTGGAGGCGGCGGCCCCGGCTCTCCTTCAGATGGGCGTGCTGGTCAGCGAGGGCAAGGGAATAGACGGCCTGGCCGCATGACCACGCGTCAGCGTACGGCGGTCCCGAGAGTAGAGGACAGTCAATGGCCTTCGATTTCACCCTGACCCAGCGCGTCGAGGACTGGCGCGGCGCGATCGCTGCCTTCGTCAGGGACGTAGTCATCCCGCGCGAGCAGGACGCTTTCGCCCGTGGTGTCGACGACGAGCTACGCCGCGAGTTGCAGCTCGCGGCGCGGGAGGCCGGGATCTGGGCGCCGCAGGCGGCGGCTGACCTTGGCGGCGGCGGTTTCCGGTTCGACGAGGCCGCGGTGCTGCTTGAAGAAGCGGGAACATCGCTGCTCGGCCCGCTGGCGCTGAACTGCGCGGCCCCCGACGAGGGCAACATCCACCTGCTGTCCGTCGTGGCGACCGAGCGTCAGCGCGGCACGTACCTTGAGCCGCTGGTCCGCGGTGACATCCGCTCGTGCTTCGCCATGACCGAGCCTCCGCCGGGCGCGGGCTCGGATCCCGCGGCGCTGACGACCGTCGCGACCCGCGTACCAGGCGGCTGGCTGGTCACTGGCAGTAAGCACCTGATCAGCGGGGCGGACGGCGCCGCCTTTGCGATCGTGATGGCCAGGAACGCAGGGTCTGACGGCGCCACCATGTTCCTCGTCGGCGCGGACAACCCGGGTTTCCATATCACCGGTCACGCGCGCATGATCGACTCGACGATGGTAGGCGGGCACTGCGCGGTAACGCTGGACGAGGTGTTCGTCAGCGATGACGCGGTGCTCGGCGAGCCCGGCGCCGGATTCCGGTACGCCCAGGTGCGGCTCGCGCCGGCCCGGATGACGCACTGCATGCGCTGGCTCGGGGCCGCACGACGGTCGCACGAGATCGCGGTCGCCCGTAGTGTCAGGCGCGAGCTGTTCGGCGGGCCGCTGGCTGATCAGGGCATGGCACAGCAGCTGATCGCCGACAATGAGATCGACCTCGCCGCCGCCAGGGCGCTGCTCTGGCAGACCTGCTGGCAGCTCGCCACCGGTGACAGGGGCAGCGAAAGCTCCTCGCGCGCGAAGGTGTTCATCAGCGAGGCGGCCTGCCGCGTCGTGGACCGCAGCGTCCAGCTGTGCGGCGGCCTCGGCACTAGCGAGGACCTTGTCGTCGGCCGGATCTACGCCGATATCAGGGCGTTCCGGATATACGACGGGGCGTCGGAGGTGCACCGCATGTCGATCGCGAAACGCGTGGCGCGCAGGGCCCGTGCGGCCGCTGCCGCCCATCCCGGTTAGCGAGCGGTGCGGGAGAAGCCACCATCCGTTCGGGGAACGGATTTTGAATTTTCATCCCGAACGGATGGTGGTATCTGCCGCATGGGACGCGGCGTACTGGCCGGCCAGGAATCCCCAGACGATGGCCGGGCCGAGTGTACCGCCGGCACCACCGTAGGACATGCCCATCGCCGAGGCGGCCATGGCGTTGCCCGCCGCGTACAGCCCCTCGATGGGCGCCCCGTCGAGGTCGAGGACACGGGCCCGGTCGTCGGTCTTGGGGCCGCCCTTGGTGCCAAGGCAGCCGCTGTAGACGCGGACCGCGTAATAGGGTGCCGCGTCAAGCGGCCCGAGGGTGGCGGACGGGCCGTCGCCGAACTGCGGGTCGCCCCACCACTTGTCGATGGCGCTGGTGCCTCGCCCGAAGTCTGGGTCGTGGTCTTGCGCGGTGTTCTCGTTCCAGCGCTGCACGCTCTTCTCGAGTACGCCGACGGGCACGTCGATCTGCTTGGCGAGCTGGGCGAGCGAGTCGGCCGTGGTGATCCAGGAGGGCACAGGCTGATCCGCCCGGGTCCCGGCCAGGCCGTACCGGCGCCAGTAGACATCGTCAAAGATCATCCAGGCCGGATGGTTGGCGTACTCGAAGGTCGTCGTGTCGATCACGTGGAACGCGGCACCGAAGGCGTTGTAGTTAACCGCCTCGTTCGTGAACCGCTGCCCGTGACCGTTGACCATGATGCACCGCGGGCGGGTGCGTTCGCCGTTGATCAGCCAGGACGCGGTGCTGCCATCGGGCATCGGCACGTCGATGGTCGGCGCCCACCACGCCTCGCGCATGTTGCCGAGATCGGCGCCTACCCGCATCGCCATCCGCAGGCCGTCACCGGTGTTGCCGTGCGGCGGTGAGGCGGGGCGCTCAAGCGGCCCCCGCAGGAATGACCGCACCAGGTCCGCGTCCCACTCAAAGCCGCCGGTGGCGATGACGACTCCCCGGCGCGCGCGAACGTCGACCGGTCCGTCTGGTGACTCGAAACGGACGCCGACGACCCGGGTTCCCTCGGTGAGCAGCCGGGTCGCGCGCATGCCGGTCCGCGGCTCAATGCCCCGGTCAAGGCAGCCCTTGACCAGCCTCCCGGCCAGGGCCTGACCGGTACCACGCTCATCGCTTACCCGGCGCCTAGCCAGTTCCTCGGCCGGGATGCCCTCGGGCGCGGCGCGCCCCAGGGCATTCCGGCCGACGAGCTGGCCAGGCGCCGGGTAAGCGATGAGCGCGGTACCGGTCAGGCCCTGGTCGGGAGGCTGGTCAAGGGCTGCCTTGACCGGGGCATCGAGCCGC
>JAWWPV010000553.1:0-5647 GCA_033854775.1 Trebonia sp. | reverse complement strand
ATGTCGCAAATTGTACGCATGATGTCAGATCGGCCACTCGCGCCAGGCCCGGCGTCCTGATGGGATTGCCGCCATGGAGAGATACGTGCTGGTCTACGGCGCCTACGGGCACACCGGGCGATTCGTCGTCCCCGAGCTACTGCGCCAGGGCCTGACGCCGATCCTGTCGGGGCGCGACCGGGCCAGGCTCGGCGCGATGGCCGCCCAGTTCCCCGGCCTGGAAACGCGGCAGGCGACCGTGGACGACGGCGAGACGCTGGAGAGCGCCGTCCGCGGCACCGGGCTGGTGGTGAACTGCGCTGGCCCGTTCCTGGACACCGCCGTCCCGGTCGCGGCCGCCGCCGTGCGCGCCGGGGCGCACTACCTGGACGTCACCGCCGAGCAGGCGGCAGCCCAGGAGGTGTACCGCGTTCACGAGGAGCTGGGGTGGGGCGCCCACGTCGCGGTCATCCCGGCGATGGCGTTCTACGGCGGGCTCGCCGACCTGCTAGCGACCACCGCCATGGCCGACTGGGAAGCCGCCGACGAGATCAGCGTTGGCCTCGGCCTTGACCGGTGGTGGCCGACCGAGGGCACCAGGAGCACCGGACGGCGCAACACCGCGACCCGCCTTGTCGTCGACGGCGGCCGCCTCGTCCCGGTGCCCAGCCTGGCGCCGCAACGCGTCTGGGAGTTTCCCGCGCCACTTGACCGCCAGGTCGTGGTGGGCAGCCCTTTCACCGAGATCATCACGATGGCACGTCACCTGGCCGCGTCGAGCATCGAGACCTACCTCTCGGCTGTCGCGCTTGAGGACATCAGGAACCCCGCGACACCCGCTCCCCAGGCCGTTGACGAGGACGGCCGCTCGGCGCAGCAGTTCGTGGTCGACGTCGTCGTGCGCCGCGGTGCGCAGGAGCGCCGGATCTCGGCGGCCGGGCGCGACATCTACGCCGTCACGGGACCGCTCGTGGCCGAGGCGGCCAGGCGGCTCATGGACGGCCGCGCGCAGGTGCGGGGTGCGGCCGCACCAGGAGAGGTCTTCGACGCCGCGGACTTCCTGGACGCCCTCACCCCGCGTCACCTGACGATCCGCCGGGCAGGTACACGCTCCCCGGGCTGGAGTGACGGAGTCTCAGACAGTCTCCACATGAATCACACATAATCTGCATCTGGCCTCCACACGCGCGGCGTCAGCTGCGTTGATGCGGGCGAGAAGGTTCGCCCGTCACTAAGCCAGGCGACCCGCGAAAAAGCCATCGAGGTGACAGCGGTGTCCAGTTGTGATGTCGGGGGGCCGCGCCGAAGTGCTGCACGTGTCCCTCTTGGGTGAGCAGACAATCAGCGACGGCGGGGCTGGCGTTCAGGCGCGTTCGTCGCGTGCGATGGCCCTCGTCGCGTTCCTGGTGGCTCATGCCGACGTGCCCCAGCCCCGGCAGCGCATTGCCGGGATGTTCTGGCCAGAGTCGACGGACGCGCAGGCGCTGACCAATCTGCGCCGGGAACTGCATCACCTGCGTCAGGTGCTGGGAGACGACCGATCGCTTGTCGTGACACCCAGGGATCTGTGCTGGCGCGACTCGGGGACGTGCCGCGTTGATCTGCGCATCTTCGAGACCGAGCGCCAGGCCGCCCTGGAATCAGCAGGGGCCGGCGACGACGAGGGGGTCCTGAGGCAGGCGGCTGCGGCGGTCGCCCAGTACCGGGGTGACCTGCTGCCCGGCGTGTACGATGACTGGCTGCTTGAGGCCAGGTCACAGCTCGAGCGTCAGTGCGCGGACTTGTGTGATCTGCTGTGTGCGGCGCGGGCGCGCACCGGTGACCTGGCCGGAGCGGTGGATGCCGTCCGCCGCCGGATCCAGCTGCAGCCGCTGGAGGAGGTCGGCTACCGGACCTTGATGCTGCTGCAGGCCGACCTGGGCGACCGAGCCGGTGCGATCAGCACCTACCACCACTGCGCTTCGGTCCTGGAGCGTGAGCTGGGGGTCATCCCGGACCCGGCAACGCGGCAGGCCTACCGGCGCCTGATGGCCGTCGGGGACCCGGCAAGCGCAAGCCTGCCGGGTTTTCAGCCTGACGCCCGCCGTTCCGGGCTCGCCGCCGCCCAGCTCGTTGGCCGACTGCGAGAGCTCGGCCTTCTTCAGGATCTGTGGCGGGCCGCCGCGGCAGGCCGTCCCGGTCTGGCGCTGGTCGGCGGCGGGGCTGGCGTTGGCAAGACACGGCTGGTGGCCGAGGTCGCCGCGGTGGCACGGCGGCAAGGCGCGGTGGTGGCGGGCAGCCAGTGCTTCGGAACATCGGGACGGCTGGCCCTGGCGCCGGTGGCGGACTGGCTGCGGAACCCGGCCGTTCAGGCCGCGGCGGTAACACTCGATCCGGCCTGGCGCGCCGAAGTGCGCAGGCTGGTCCCGACCGGAGGGCGCGGGGAACGCGCCGCAGCCTCGATGTCGGTGGCGGATGCCTGGCAGCGCCACCGGTTCTTCGAGGGCCTCGCGCGGGCACTGATGGCCGTCGGACGGCCACTGCTGCTTGTCCTGGACAACATGCAATGGTGCGATCAGGAGACGCTGGCCTTCCTCACCTTCTTCTTCGGCCTCGCCCCCGGCACCCCTGTCCTGGTAGCCGGGACGCTGCGGAACGACACCGCGAGCGGAGACCCGGAACTCGCTGACTGGATAGCCCGGATGCGGGCCACCGGACTGATGACGGAGCTATCCCTGGGCCCGCTCGAGGCGGCCGACACGGCAAGGCTCGCCGCGGCGATATCCGGACGGCCGCTGCTCGCGGACGAGGTTAACCTGCTCCAGGCGACAACAGGAGGCTTCCCGCTGTACGTCACCGAGGCAGTACGCGGTGATGCCGATCCTGGTGGCGCCACCCGGTCGGCCGGCGATCTCACGGCGGTGCTGCGCGGCCGCCTCGAGCAGGCGAGCGCGGCTGCCCGCGAGGTGGCTGGCCTGGCGGCCGCGGTAGGGACGAACTTCACCCTTGACCTGCTCACTGAGGCGAGTGACCTCGACATCGGCAGCGTGGTAGCGGCTGTCGACGAGCTGTGGCGCCGCCGGATCCTGCGCGAGTTCCGTGACGGCTACGACTTCTCCCACGATCTGCTCCGCGATACGGCATACGCGCAGGTCAGCCCGCCCCAGCGCTGGCTCCTGCACAGGCGCGTGGCGCAGGCGCTCGAACTGCTGCACGCTGACGACACGGACACGGTTTCTGCTCAGCTGGCGGAGCAGTATGCCCGCGGCGGCCGACCGGGGCGGGCCGTCGCTTACTACCGGCGCGCAGCAGATGTGGCAGCAGGCATGTTCGCCCATGCCGAGGCGATCCGGCTGCACCGGGAGGCATTGTCGATCGCGCGCAGCCTGCCCGAGGGAAGAGACCGGGATCGTCAGGAACTCGAAGTCCTCGAGGCCATGGCCGCACCGCTCAACGCCCGGTACGGCTATTCGTCACCGGAGCTGGAGCGGGCCCTCGAACGGTCGATTGATCTCGCGGAATCGCTACGGCGCAGCGACTCCACGCTCACCGGGCTGGTGGCGCTCTGGGGGACGCAGTTCGTTCAAGGGCGCATCGCCGATGGCTATGAGACGGCCAGCCGCGCGCTGACCTTGGTCGAGCCCGACTCCCAACTGAGCGGTCCGGCTCATTTCGCTGTCGGCGGGTCGGCGGTCAGCCTGGGGATGCCCGCGGAGGGGTTGCGGCACCTCGAGCTCGCCGCCAAGCTGGCCAGCGGTGCGGTCTGGCTGAGCGTCGGCACCAGAGCCGACGTGCATGGCACTGCCTTCGCGGCACACGCCCACTGGTTGCTCGGCCACGACGCCGAAGCCCTGTCCGCCTGTCATGGGGCCATCAAGCTAGCCAGGGCGATCGACCATCCCTACTGCCTGGCCGTGGCCTTGGCCTACGGCTCCATCACCCTCCAGATGCGCCACGACCGGTCCGAGTTGCGGGAAATGGTCGGCGAGCTGCGCGAGCTGTGC
The DNA here is from genome assembly GCA_033854775.1 of Trebonia sp. Lineage (GTDB taxonomy): Bacteria > Actinomycetota > Actinomycetes > Streptosporangiales > Streptosporangiaceae > Trebonia. The sequence goes on along the minus strand of JAWWPV010000553.1, from coordinate 1,685 downwards.
GGCCGGTACGGCTTTGCCTACTACCGCGAGTGGGGGCTCATCCTGGACGGCTGGTCACGCCCGGGCGATTCAGGCATCGACCTCGCCCGGCAAGGCATCGCCAACCTTAAGACAGCGGGCTCGTTCGCCCGCATGCCGTACTGGCTGTCGCTGCTCGCCGACCTGCTGGCACGCAGCGATCGGCTCGACGCCGCGCAAGCGATCCTGGACGCCGCCCTAATCGCCGGCCGGGAACGGGACGATCTGTGGTGGCTGCCCGAGGTGATGCGGCTGCGCGCGGCCTACGACGAACAGGAGGCGGCCGTCCCGCGCCTGCGCTCCGCAGCGGAGATGGCGTCCGCTCACGGCAGTGTCGGCCTGCTCCGGCGCTGCGAGCACGACCTCAGCACGCGTGGCGTTCGCATCGCGCCGCCCAGCGTTCTCCCGGCTGGCTGACGCGAGCGCTTAGCGCGAACGCTTCGCGAACGGCCCGGGCCCTAGCTTCGTGATGCGACTGAAAGTCAGGACGTCAATCCGAAGGGACCCCACATGACCGCCACATCAGCCAGCGTCGCCGCCCCGGCCTACGAGCAACTCGCGGCCGGCCTGCGCGGTGACCTGATCAGGCCGGCGGATGCCGGCTACGACGAGGCCCGCGCCGTCTACAACGCCATGATCGACAAGCATCCTGCGGCCATCGCGCGCTGCCGCGACACCGCCGACGTGATCACCTGCGTGCGGTTCGCCCGCCAGCACGGGGTCGAGATCTCCGTCCGCGGCGGCGGCCACAGCGCAGCCGGACTCGGGGTGTGGGACGACGCCCTGGTCATCGACCTGTCGCGGCTACGCAGTACCACGGTCAGCCCTGAGAACCATACCGTCCGCGCCGACGCCGGATGCACCTGGGGAGATATCGATCACGCGACCGTGGCGTTCGGCATGGCCACGCCGTCCGGCTTTATCGCCTCCACCGGCGTGGCGGGGCTGACGCTCGGCGGCGGCATCGGCTACCTGTCCCGCCGTTTCGGCCTCACCGTCGACAACCTGCTGGCCGCCGATGTCGTGCTGGCGGACGGCACGTTCGTGACGGCCAGCGAGAGCTCGCACAGCGACCTGTTCTGGGCGCTGCGCGGCGGGGGCGGAAACTTCGGCGTCGTTACCTCGTTCACGTTCCGCTGCCATGACATCGGCGAGCACGGCACGGTCATCGCCGGCCCGGTCCTGTATGACCTCGCCGACGCCGGCGAGGTCATGCGCTGGTACCGGGAGCTACTGCCGTCGCTGCCCGAGGAGCTGAACGGCTGGATCGCGCTGCTCACTATCCCCCCGGCCCCGCCGTTCCCCGAGGAGCTATGGGGTCGCAAGGCCTGCGGCATCGTCTGGTGCTACACCGGATCGCACGACCGGGCGGACCAGGTGCTCGAGCCGGTCAGGACGTACGGCTCGCCGCTGCTCGTAGGCGTGCAACCCATGCCGTTCAACGTGCTGCAGAGCGCCTTCGATGGCCTCTACCCGGCCGGGCTGCAGTGGTACTGGCGGGCGGACTTCTTCAACCAGATCTCCGACGCCGCGATCGACGTGCACCGCAAGTACGGCGCCCAGCTACCTACCGGCCACTCCACCATGCACATGTACCCCATCGACGGAGCCGCCAGCCGCGTGCCCGCCGACGCGACAGCCTTCGCCTACCGGGACGGCGGCTGGGC
>JAWWPV010000552.1:0-2869 GCA_033854775.1 Trebonia sp. | reverse complement strand
CCGCTGCACGAGGCGGCGGCGCCGCTCGTGCGCCTGGTGCGTGACTTCCGCCCGCACGTGATCCTGACCTACGACGAGTCCGGCGGCTACCCGCATCCGGACCACATCAAGGCCCATCAGGTCGCCGTGGAGGCGTTTGAGGCGGCGGCGGACCCCGACAGCTACCCGGAGGCGGGGGGCGAGCCCTGGCAGCCGCGGAAGATGTACTACTTCGTCAGCTTTCACCGGGAGAAGTACGCCGCCCTCCACGAGGAGCTCGTCCGGCGCGGCCTTGACTCGCCGTACTCGAAGATCTTCGAGGAGTGGGAGGAGCGGGCCCGCAAGCGCCTCGAGCGAGGTGACCGGCCCCTGGAGATCACCTCCCGGGTGGCGGTCGCCGACTACTTCGCGCTCCGCGACGACGCGCTGCTCGCCCACGCTACCCAGATCGACCCGAACGGCTCATGGTTCGCCTGCCCGCGTGACGTTGAGCGCGCCGCGTGGCCGACCGAGGACTATCATCTTGCTAGGTCGCTCGTTGATACCGAGCTGCCGGAAGATGACCTTTTCGCGGGTATCCGGGAGAGTGTGCCCCTGTGACGTTCCTTGCCGCCAACTCCACCTCCACGATCAACGACGTGGAGCCTGGCCTGCTTGGCTTCCTCGTCGTGGCCGTGCTCGCGCTCGCACTCGTCTTCCTGCTCCGGTCGATGAACAAGCAGTTCCGCAAGATCGGCCCGAAGCCCGAGGACCCCGAGGGCACCGAGGCGGAGGGGGCCAGCGAAGCGGCAAACCAGCGGCCGCTACGGGGCCTGGCGGCGCACCGGGCCGCGATGGCGGCCGCCGCCGAGGCGGACGCCGAGCAGAAAGACGCCAAGCGCGACTAGGCGGCTACGACTATTCGCTCCAGGCGCGCCGCATGGCCTCGGGGAGCCCCCACCAGCCCAGGGGCGTTAGGCGGTCGTCCTCGTCGATGGCGCCGAGCACCGACCACATCGCGGTGACGTGCAGGAAGAGTCCCTCGATGCTCAGCTCGTCGAAGTCGTCCTCGTAATCACCGAAGTCGTCGTCGGCGAAGTCCTCGCCGTCGAACTCCGTGTCCTCGTCCTCTTCCCGCACTGCGTCGCCAGCGCCCGCCACCTTGAGGCCGATCACTTCATCGGGGTCGAAGTCCCTGACGTACCTGGCCAGGTCGGCGGCCGAGGCAGGCGTGCCCGGGCCGCCAGTGACCAGGGCGGACATGACCGCGAGCCAGTCGAAGTGGTCAAGCGCGCAGACGGCGGCGATCGCCGCGGACAGCTCGTCGGGCTCGCTGTCGGCGCCTGGCTCGTCGAGGTCCTCTCCGAACTTGATGTCCTCGTCCTCGGCCCACTCCATGGCGCGGGCGAACTCCCTGTCCTCTTGCGACAGCGGGTCGCCCTGCGGCGACGCCACCGACGTGGCCAGCGTGAGCCACAGTTCCGCGTCGTCGGCCGGCAGGGCGGCCGTGGTGCGCCCGCTGAACGAGACGAGCATCTGTCCGGGCCACCCCGGCCTGGCGATGTCCGCGCGCAGCCTGGCCGCCGCGGACCTGAGGTCGGCCGCGGGCAGCGGGCGGTTCCCCGTCCGGTCAAGTATGGACTGAAGCGCGGCCCGCGCCTCCGCATCGGCCGCCGCCCAGTCCGCGAGGAAGGCCTCGTCCTGCTCGTCGAGCAGGACCGCCATCGGAACTCGCCCGTCAGGCAGCGGCGTGGTCATCCACCGCTCCTGCAAGGCCAGGTACTCCTGCCTGATGGCCTTGTCCCCGGTGGCGAGCCGGTCGGGGTCGATCTCCCCGGCGGCAAGCCGCTCCTCCAGGTAGCTGACGAGCCTGGCGTGCATCTCCTCTTGCAACGGGCTGCGCGCGGACGGCTCTTCCCACACGTGCAGGCCGATGATCCCGGTCGGCTCGGTTCCGGTGGCCTCAAGCCAGCCGTGCACGTCACCGAACGTCGCGTCGTGCTCGCTGATCTTGTGCAGGATCGCTTCCGCTGACCGCCAGAACGGCGCGGACAGCGGGTTACCCGCGGCCAGCAGGCCGCGCCTGATCACCGGCAGCGATGCGAGGGCGTCCTCGGCAGGAACGCTGAGCAGCGCGATCGCAACATCGCGGCGCCGCAGGTCGGCCACCGGGCGGTGGGCGATCTCGGCCACGCGATCAGCATGGAGTTCCACGCCTCGCAGAGTACGACGCTCATGTCCCACGGTGCACGGCCCTCCCGGTCTCTAGTCGACTACAGCTCGGTCCGGCCGCCGAGGTAAGGCTGGAGCACCTGCGGCACGCGGACCTTCTGATCCTCGGTCTGGTAATTCTCGACCACCGCGGCGAGCAGCCGGGGTGTCGCGACCGCGGTGTTGTTCAGCGTATAGGCGAACTTGACCGCTCCGTCGGTGTCGCGGTAGCGGACGTTCGCCCGCCGCGCCTGCCAGTCGTGCAGCGAGGAGCAGCTGTGCGTCTCGCGGAACCGGTCAAGCGACGGGAACCAGGTGTTGATGTCGTTCATCCGGTACTTGCCGGCCCCCATGTCGCCCGTGGCGCACTCGACCACCTCGTAGTGCAGCCCGAGGCCTTGCAGCAGGTGCTCGGCCGCGCCGAGCAGCTCGGCGTGCCAGCCGTCGGATTCCTCGTCGTCGGCCGCGCAGATGACGAACTGCTCGACCTTTTCGAACTGATGCACCCTGAGCAGCCCGCGGACATCGCGCCCGGCGCTGCCCGCCTCCCTGCGGAAGCAGGGCGAGATGCCGGCGTAGCGGATCGGCAGTGCCTTCGCGTCGAGGATCTCCCCGGAGTGAAGGCCGACGAGGGCGACCTCGGCGGTGCCCGCCAGGTACAGGTCGTCGGCGGGCAGCGCGTAGGTCTCCTCGCGGTGCA
>JAWWPV010000551.1:0-5950 GCA_033854775.1 Trebonia sp. | reverse complement strand
CGACCGAACTCAACCGCGGAGGCCGTGAGTATGGGACTGCGTGCGCCGACCGGCTACGCTCGGTCCGGTTGCCAGAGAACGGGCTGGCTGCTGTCATGGGCGTCCTCGGGTCGCGAGTGTGGTTGTCGACGCTACTTACCCTAGTGAAAGGACCGATTTCTTTGGTGAAAGATTGAAAAATCACCCCGTGCAATTGCTTGCGGCGCTTCGGCGGGCCCATCATATATATGTCCGTAAATATGAAACAAAACGGGCACTCTGCTCCAATGCCGTTTAAATTGAGCGATGCGCGGCGCCCCCGAGGCCGCACACCGCCCGGCCGGCCGCTGAACGGTCCGTTACAGGGACTGAACGGGCGACGTCTCGGGTCAGATCTCGGGTCAAACGGGAGCCAGGCGCCGACAGGGCAGCGCGGCTGGCGGACATTTCGCCCGTTCGGCCACGAAACGCTACCCGGAACCGGGCGCGCGATCCGGATGGATACCCTACGAGGGTATAACTTCGGGCGGCGTGACCAGCTAACATGCCGGACGTATCGGGCATACGGGATGGCGTCAGCCGAGGCTAACTGAACGGATTGCGCCCTTCTCCGCCACTTGCCTTTTCCCTGCTTTCGTGCGCCTGGCAAACGGATTGACGCTCACGGAAGTCTGTTAGTGCAGTATGCCCTTTTTCTTGATAATTGTCAGGACATGTGTTTCACGGCCGGTAATGGAACGGCGGCCGAGGCGGCAGGGAACCACGAGCGAGCATCCCGCCGACGGTGCAGTTCGGCCATTTCCTTGTCGAGAGTGGTCTGCGTGGGGGATGCGCTGACCCGCCGTACAGGCTGTCGGCTGAGTGCACCCTCAAGTACGCTGAGTGAACGAGGACAATGGGGGAGGGTAGAGATGCCTGAGTCACAGATGTTCAAGCTGGGAACTGACGTCCGCTGCGCCGACGGGGATTGCGGCAAGATCAAGAGCGTCGTCATCAGCCCCGGCGAGGATGCGGTCACGCACCTCGTGGTCGAGCCTGTGCACCGGCAGGGACTCGGCAAGCTCGTCCCGCTCCGCCTTGTAGACACCACGCTTGCCCCTGGCGCCAGCGGAGAGGTCCGGCTCCGATGCTCCGTGGCGGAGTACGGGCAGCTCGATGCCGCTGAGGCGACTTACTTCTTCCCGGGCGACGAGGACTATCCGACCTACCGCAAGGAGCCAATGGTCTCGTGGCCCGCTTACGCCCCGCCGGGAGACATGGGCATGCCAGGAGTCATGGGCATGCCGGGCATGCCAGGCGATGACCAGAGGGAGGTCGCGCAGGCCGTCACCGTGGATACGGTCCCGGATCAGCTGCCCGGCGCGGACGAGGTGTCCCCCGGTGAGCACGTGCACGCCAAGGACGGCGACATCGGGCACGTCCAGGGGATCGTCGTCGATTCCGGCACCGGCCGCGTGACCGCCGTGCTCCTGCGGGAGAGGCACCTGCTGAGACACAGGACGGTGCTGATTCCGCGGTCCTCCGTGGCTGCGGTCGGCGCGGACGGATTCCACCTCAGCATCACCAAGCGGCAGGTGCAGGACCTGCCGCCCGCGGACATCGATCACCCGGCCCGCTAGCACAGCCCTAGGCGACGAGACTGCAGATGTAAGGGACGTCCCGGGGTTCCGTCTCCGGCCGCGCCGCCGGAAGGCGCGCCGAGAAGCCTCTCAGCTTTACGTCTCTCTTCCTCGTCGTCGGACGGGTGGACCGGCTTGATGCGCCGGAACATGGCGAGCGCCGCATAGATCTCGCGGCCTTCGGCTATCTCTTGCTCGTATGCCTGTCGCCGGTGTGCGGCCCGCTCGTAGTGGGCGACGGTAACCAGCACCCCGATCGCGCCGCCGATCAGCAGGGTCAGCAGCAGCTCTACGTCGTAGAGGATGACCACGGCTTCGCCCTCGCTTCTAGTTCATGTCCAGCTTGCGCCAGTCGGTGTCAGCGCCAGGCCAGTCGGTCGGCTCGGCCGAGCGTCCCGTGCTGGCCGCAAGCTGCCTGAGCAGATTCTCGGCGACGGACCGGGCGTGTATCGCCTCGACTTGCCAGTAGCGGACCTTGCGTTCCATCTGCTCCTGAGCCCAAGTGATCCGGGCCATGACGTACCCGGTGCGCACAAGCCAAGCGACGATGAAGCCCGTCACGAAGCAGGCCAAGGCCAGCATCCCGATCATGGCGCGTTCCGTCGGTAATCAGGGCACGAGCGTCGAGAATCGGCGGTTTCCGGACCGGCCTGCCCGGTAATAGTCTGTGGTGATTGCACGTGTGATCCCTTCATCCGAAAAGTTGCGGACTGCGTGTGGCGTGATCAGGGCCGGTGGAGCCACCCATCGGCCCTGTTCCTTGGGTGAAACCGGCGGTCCGCGCTGGCCGGCCCTTTGGCCGCCGTCAGGAAGCGGCGGCTTGGGTGGTGTCTGCTTCCAGCCCATGATGCGCCCGCCTTGAACTCTGTTTGCAAGTCCCTTTATGGGATTCCCATGACGGGATCGGCCAAAACGGTAACCTTGGGCAACCAAGGAAGGAACCGGTCGGCCGCACCGGGCCTGGTCGGCCTGACTGCCGGTTGAGCTGCTGGAACACGAGGGTACATAATGCGGTAAAGCCGACGTTCCTGGCTGCTCGCGGGTTTGGGTGCGATCCTGCCTGTGTCGGTTGTACGGTTGCGAGATGGGAATCCCACACCAGACGGGAATCGCTGAGCCCAGCCTGCGCGTGAAGGCGGCCGACGGTGGCTAAGGTAACGGGCCCGCTCGGCCCTCGACGCGGCATCGCCGACGCGATCAAGAAGCTGAGAGAAGACCGGGGCAAACTCCTCAATGAGGTCGCCCGGGACCTGATGATGTCCTCAAGCAAGCTGTCCCGGCTGGAGAACGCCCAGGGTACGCCGCTCCCGCGCGACATCAGGGACCTGATCGGGTACTACCAGATTCAGGGCACGCCGCTGGCTGCCAGCCTGGAACAGTGGGTACGGGACGCCAGGCGCCGCGGCTGGTGGACGGACTACGACGACGAGGTCATCGAAGGCTTGGACGCGCATCTGGCCTACGAGGTGGACGCCGCCGTGGAACGCGTGTACACGCTTCCTTTCGTACCGGCGCTGCTACAGACCCAGAACTACGCCCGGGCAGTTTTCCGTGACATGGAGAGCCGCTCGGAGGACCAGATCCGGCAACTGCTGGAAGTCCGGGCCCGGCGCCAGGAGGCACTGCGCCGCAGGGAAGGCCCTGCGCCGCTGCGGCTGATTGCGGTGACGCACGAGTCGACACTGCACCAGCTGGTGGGCTCTCCCGGCATCATGCGTGAGCAGCTGGACGAACTCGCCGAGCGCTCGGCTGATTCCAACGTGAGCCTGCACGTGCTGCCGTTTACGGCCAGGCCTGCATTTTCGATGACATGCATGTATGCGCATTTCGAATACCGAGACGCAGGCGAGTTGGACATTGTCCACGTTGAGACCCACGCCGGGTATTTCAGCGTGGAAGACGCAGACGGGGTCAGGCGATACCGTTCCGCCCACGACGCCCTGGTGCGGGCCTCGCTTACCGAGGAGGCTTCTCGGGAGCTCATTTGTAACATCCGCGATTCGCCATGAGAATCTCGCGCGGCGAGGTATACCCTGCTCCGCATAGGTGCCGGGCATCTGCGGTTACTGGCCGGTAATTTCACCCTTCACATACTTGCGAGTGCCACCGTGAGCGATGACGAAACTCAGCATGTGCCCGACGCTCTTAGCGGCGTTTGGCACGCGCTGAAGGACAAAGGCTACGCCGTCACCAGTGACCTGTCGATCGGGCTTCCGGAGAAGTTCCGGCCGAACTTCCGCGGTGCGTACTTCAACGACTGGACGCTCCGGAACGACGCGGGCGACCTTCCGGTCGACCGCCTGCGAGCCCGGGACGTTATCCGCTACCAGTGGGATGACGAACGTCTCAGCCTGCACCGACACGACGCGATAACGATCACCGACCGGGCCGGCATCCCAGGCAGGCGTGAGCATTCCCGGGTCGAGCTTCTCGACGACCCCCAGGCCCGGGATCTCCTCCGGGCCCTCCTCCACCTGGTGCCGCCCGCCCGCCGACAGCGCGAAGGCACATTCGGCGTGAACTTCTTCCGCACATTCACCAATGTCGTAACGAAACCGCATCACGACAACGAGCAATTCATCATCATTTACGTACTCGACCGAATCGGGGAAGGCGCAGAAACGTACCTTTACGCCCCGGCCGACGTCACAGTCAGCGGCGAGATAAAGGGCCAGCCGGTCCTTCGGCACCAGCTGAACCCGGGCGACATCATCATTTTCGAGGACACGCTCTTCAAGCATGGCGCAACACCGCTGATCAACCCGGACAGCGGGACGACAAGGCGGGACGCACTCATCTGCACGGTCGACTACCGTAGTACCTATCTGGAGACGGCCAGCTGACCCGGAGGATTTCGGCGCGATTGCGGGGCCGGACGCCACCTACGGCACGGAAGGCCGGAATTTGCCCGAGATGAGCCCGGCCGCGGCCGGCGCCGCCATTGAGTCCGCATTCCCCCTCATCCGCAGCGAGCTCGACCGGCTCGTCCGTATCCCGTCGGTTAGCGCGGCCGGCTTCGACGCCCGGCAGGTACGGCGCTCGGCTCGGGTGACCGCCGCTTGGCTGCGGCGCTCCGGGTTCCGCGACGCCAGGCTGCTCGAAACAGAGGGCTCCCATCCGGCGGTATACGGCACGATCCGCGGGCCGTCCGGATCGCCCCGGATCCTGCTCTACGCTCATCATGACGTCCAGCCACCCGGCCGCGCTGACCTCTGGGAGTCGCCCCCGTTCGAGCCGACCGAACGCGGCGGGCGGCTGTTCGGGCGGGGCACGGCCGACGACAAGGCCGGGATCGCCGTGCACGCGGCGGCTATTAAGGCGTGGGCGGGGCGGCCACCGCTTGACGTCGCCATCTTCGTCGAGGGCGAAGAGGAAACCGGCTCGATGCACCTGCCCAGATTCCTCCGCAGCTACAAGGAACTGCTGCAGGCCGACGCCATCGTGATCGCGGACTGCTCGAACTGGGCCATTGGGCAGCCGACCCTGATCACGTCCCTGCGCGGTATCGTCGACTGCACGGTCGAGGTGCGCACACTCGATCACGCCGTGCACAGCGGCAAGTACGGCGGCCCGGTACCTGACGCGCTCACCGCGCTGTGCCGCCTGATCTCCACGCTGCACGATGCCGCGGGCAACGTTGCGGTCAAGGGCCTGCACACGGGGCCGCCACACCCTGTGTCCATGAAAGCCTCCCGCTTGCGCCAGGTCGTCGGACTGCGCCCCGAGGTCCAGCTCCTCGGCGAAGGCGCGCTGACGCAGCAGATGTGGGCGAGCCCCGCCGTTGCCGTCCTCGGCATCGACGCTCCGCCCGTGGCCGGCGCGGCCCACAAGATCGTGCCGTGGGCCCGGGCCGGCATCAGCGTCCGGCTGGCCCCCGGCGACAACGCCGGACGGGCATTCCACGCCCTCAAGGAGCACCTCCGCCGGCACGCACCGTGGAACGCCGAAATCGTCGTCACCCCGGGCCTCCAGAGCCAGCCGTACCTAACCAACGCGTCCGGCCCGGCCTTCGACGCATTCCGCCGCGCCTGTACCGATACCTGGGGCCGCCCCCCGGTCGAGGCCGGAAGCGGCGGCTCCCTCCCGCTGGTCGGCGCCCTCACCGAGACCTATCCCGACATGGCCATGCTGCTGACAGGGGTTGACGACCCCGAAAGCAAGGCGCATGCGGAGAACGAGAGCGTGCACCTTGGCGAGCTGCAGAAGTGCTGCGTGAACGAGGCCCTGCTCCTCGGGTACCTCGCCGGCCACGGGCCTCAGCGTGCCGCGCACGGTGATGGCGCCCCAGAAGTGCCTGACGCGGAACTCGGCGATTGACCCCGCCGGATCGAGCACCCAGGCTGCCGGCGGCA
>JAWWPV010000550.1:0-3451 GCA_033854775.1 Trebonia sp. | reverse complement strand
GCTGCGACGCCGCACGTATTCGACGTCGAGTTCGAGGGCTGCGCGCATCGAAAGCCGGCTGCGGCCGCTGACCTGCCACAGCCCGGTTATGCCTGGCTTCACCGTGAAACGCGGCTGATACGGTTCCGCGAGCAGGTCCGCTTCCCAGGGAAGCATGGGCCGCGGTCCCACGAGAGACATATCGCCGCGCAGCACATTGATCAGTTGCGGTAGCTCGTCCAGGCTGGTCTTGCGCAGCCACCTACCGAGCGGCGTGATACGCGGATCGCCGACCAGCTTGAACAGCATGCCGTTCGGTGCCGTGGCTTCCTCGTCCGCCGAGAGCATGCCGGTGACGTAAGTCCGGTGCATCCGGTCGTCGTTGCCCACGTACATGCTGCGCAGCTTGAGCATGGTAAAAGGCCGCATGTCGCGGCCGACCCGTTCCTGCCTAAAGAGCGCCGGGCCAGCGGACGTCCACCGGACCAGGCACCGCAAGAGCAGCAGCAAGGGGCCTGAGACGGCGATCAGCACCAAAGCCAGCGCGACGTCCAGCGTCCTTTTCACCGCATCCTGCCCGGGTGACGGCTTGGTGAGCCGCTTTCTTCCTGCGAGGTCGGTCACGGCAAAGTTCCCTCCGCTGCGCTGCCATCGGGCAGCCGGAACCGGCTCGCCGATGCCATGTCCATGACCACCCGCCCATCGATAACGGGCAGGTCCGCGACGGCGCGGCGCGGCGTCGCGGGATTGCCGAAGGCCACCACCGCTGCCGGAATGTCGCGCGTGACAACGGACCCAGCTCCGATGAGCGCGCCCGCGCCAATACGTACGAATGGAAGAATGGTGACATTGACGCCAATTTGCGCTCCGGCCCCGATCCTGGGACCGGCCATCAGCTGGGCAGAACGACGGTCACCAGGGTAGAGGTCGTTGGCGATCGTCACTCCCGGCGCGAGAAAGACGTCGTCTTCGAGTTCGCTGTATTGGGCGATGTAGCAATTGCAATGTATTTTTACGCGGTTCCCGATACGACAGCCGTAATCGATGACGCTGTTGGTCCAGACCGAGACGCCATCGCCTACTTCGCAGCCTTCCCTGATTACGACGCCGTGCCCGGTCTCAAGGCACCGCCCTATCGTCGAGCCGTCGTAGAGCACGGTTCCCGAGCGGAGCGTGGCCCCGGCACCGAGTACCAGCGGCTCCACGTCTGCATGCGACACGGGGTAGCCGACGAGCACGCCATGGTCGGCCAGCATGCCATCGGTCCGAGGTACGCTCGCGGGCTCACTGGACATTGACGATCTCCGATCCAAGGGTTGCGGCCCGCAGGGCATCGCGAAGCGACTCGCACACGTAGTCGACCTGGTCCTCAGTCATGTGCGGGAACATCGGGAGCGACAGGACTTCACCGGCCGCTTGCTCGGCTACCGGCAGAGGTCGCTCCGCGAACCGCCGCAGCGGGGGCTGCCTGTGGCACGGCACGGGGTAATGCGCACCCGTCTGGATGCCACGCTGGGCCAGTTCGGCGCGGACACTGTCTCGCCCGGGTACACGCACGACGAACAGGTGATTGACGTGTCGTGCGAGCGGCGCGGTAGCCGTCAGTTTCAGTCCCGTGCCGCTGAACTCCCAACTGCCAAGCAGCTCCTGGTATCGCGACGCCAGCGCGATCCGGCGCTCGGTCCACGCGTCGAGGCGGGCCAGCTTGCCGGAGAGCAAGATCGCCTGCAGGGCATCCAGGCGGCTGTTCGTCCCGATGAAGTCGTGGTCGTAGTGTGACTGGCCGTGGGACCGCCCGTGGTTGGCCAGCGATCGTATCTGATCGGCCAGTTCCGGCCGTGAAGTGACGACGGCGCCCGCGTCCCCGAACGCACCCAGGTTTTTCGCGGGGTAGAAGCTGAAGCACGCCGCTACGCCAAAGGACCCCGCGCGACGGCCGGCCCATTCCGCGCCGTGCGCCTGCGCGGCGTCTTCGATCACGGCTATTCCCGCCTGCTGAGCGGTGGCGACGAGGTCTGTCATATCGGGCATCTGACCGTAAAGGTGCACGATGATGACCGCGCGGGTGCGTGGCGTGATCGCTTCGGCGAGGGTGCGCGACGTCATGAGCAGCGTGTCGTCGCTGACGTCGGCGAAGCGCGGAGTGGCGCCGGCCCGCACCACCGCGGCGGCGGTGGCGATGAACGTGTTCGCCGGAACGACAACCTCATCGCCTGCGCCTACGCCGAGCGCGGTCAGGCAAAGCTCCAGGGCGTCGGTTCCGCTCGCGAGGCCGACGGCATGGTCTACGCCGCAGTAGGCGGCCCACTCATCCTCGAAGGCGGTGACCGCCGGGCCGCCAATGTACGCGCCGTCGAGCAGGCACGCCAGGTACTGCTGTTCGACCTCTGGCCAGACCTCACCCGTCATGGCCCTCAGGTCAGTGAACGGGACGGTGGTCAAGTCGCGGGCTACCGCGGTTTCAAGGTTCATCGGCGTTCCTACTACGTCAGTCAACGGAAGTCCTGGCGAAGGCCTCGTCGAGCCCGGCCGTCCAGCCGGTCGGCTGTCGTGTCACCTCGGCCAGCGCCACGGGGCGCTGCTCCCGTAGTGAGATCTGGGCGCATTCCAGGGTCTGAACGACGGCCAGGCCGCTGCTCCCATCCACACATGGGGACGAGTCATTGGCGATGCAGTCGATGAAGTGCTGATCCTGGACCGCCAAGGGCTCGGCGAAGGGGACGAATGGCGACACCGTCTCGCCCAGGTGGTAGGCGATTCCGGACAGCGGCGGGTCGCTGTCCTCCGGCGGGGTCGCGGATTTGTCATAGACGCGGATCCGCTCCTCTTCCGCCATATCGTCGTACACGACCATCTTTTTGGAGCCCACCGCCGTTATCCGGCGCACCTTGCGGGGATCCAGCCAGCTGACGTGGATATTTGACCGTACGCCGAGGTCGCCGTAATCGAGCCGCATGTAAGCGACGTCTTCGTGTTCCGGATGGACATGGCGTGATGCCCAGACTGTGACGGTTGTCGGCCGTGAACCGAGCACGAAATTCGAGATCGATATGTCGTGCGGCGCCAAATCGAAAATGACATTCACGTCCGGCTGATAGAGCCCGAGATTCAGGCGGGCGCAGTCAAGGTAGAAGAGCCTTCCCAGGTGACCTCCGCGCACGAGGTCACGCAACTTGTGTACGGCCGCGTTGTGCTCGAAGGTATGGCCGGGCATGAGTACCACGCCAGCGGCTGCCGCGGCATCGACGAGCATCCGTGCCTCGTCTGTGGTGGTCGCCATGGGCTTTTCGATTAGCACGTGCTTGCCTGCCGTGATCGCCCTCAGGGCAAGAGGCGCGTGGCTGGTCGGCGGCGTTGCGATGACGACCCCATCAACATGCGGCAGAGCATCCTCGAGGTCCGCGTATGCCGTGACGCCGTGCTCAGGCTCCGGACGGTCGTCACCTATCTGAGCAAACCGCTGATCGACGCC
>JAWWPV010000549.1:0-8908 GCA_033854775.1 Trebonia sp. | reverse complement strand
ATCGCCCGCACGATCGCGGTCGAGCCCGACGTCGTGCTGATGGACGAGCCCGCCTCGGCCCTCGACCCGATCGCCACGCTCGCGATCGAGGACCTGATCCGCGAGCTCAAGCGGAACTACACGATCGTCATCGTGACCCACAACATGCAGCAGGCAACCCGGGTCAGCGACCGCACCGCGTTCTTCTCGGTCCTCACCGACTCCAAGAACGACACCCGCACCGGCATCCTCGTCGAGCACGGCCTCACCCAGCAGATCTTCGAGGACCCGCACGACAGCCGCACGCAGGCCTACGTCACCGGCCGCATGGGCTAACGACAAGGTCCACAACGGAAAACCGGGCACGAGGAACGGGTGCGGCTGACCCTGGCCGCGCCCGTTCCTCTTTTACTCGTCCTTGTCCTTGTGGGGGGCGGTGCCGGCCAGGTAGATGACGCGGCGGGCGATGTTGACCGCGTGCGCGCCCAGGCGCTCGTAGTCTCGCGCGACGAGGGCCATCTCCATCGCGACGGGGAGCGCCACTTGCCCGGAGGCGAGCTCGGCGGTGAGGCTGGAGTGCAGCTCGTCCATGCCCTCGTCGCGCTCGGACAGGGCCGTCGCGGCGGACCGGTCGCGCTGGTACCACGAGTCCGCCGCCTGGCGCCACATCTCGGAGGCAAGGTCGCCCATCCGCCCCACGAGGCCCTTGGCGCGCGGTGTGAGGTCGCTGCCGAAGAGGTGGCTGGCGGCGGCGGCAATGTGGACCACCAGGTCGTGGGAGCGCTCGAGTTCCGGCACGATACGCAGCACCGACAGCAGGAAGCGCAGGTCGGAGGCCACCGGCGCCTGAAGCAGTATCTCCCGGTTGGCCAGGCCCTCAACCTCGACATAGAGGGCGTCGATGGTGCGGTCACGCTCGGCGAGCGTCTCGAACGCCGCGTCGTCGCCGCCGGTCAGCAGTGCCTGGGTGGCGACGGGCACGCCCTCGGCGACCATCGCGAACAACTCGATGACCTTGCTCTCGATCGCTTCAAGCTCGTTATCGAACTCTTGCCGGTGCTCGCGCATGATCAAACCCTACGCGGCGGCGCGGGGCGGCACGGGGACGGAAAACGACGGCTGCGTGTACGGGCGTTGAACGGGCACGTGCTGCCGTGCAGACACCGTCGGCCCCCGGAGGCTTCCCCGGGGGCCGACGGTGTCATTGACCTCAGACCAGGAACTCGACCTTGGTGATCTGGCCGATGTCCGCGGTGACCTCCTGCTCGAGACGGACATCACCGGGAGCGAGGACGCGCAGCACCCACTCGCCGGGCGCGGCGAAGAAGCGGAAGCCGCCGTCGTCGCCGAGCGGCACCTCGGCGACGAACTCGTCGCCGCTGCCGAGGAGCCTGGCGTAGCCCGTGGACACCGGGGCGCCACCGCGGAGCACCTGCCCCTCGATGATCGCCTCCTTGCTCGCCTTGTCCTTCGTGATGGTCACGCCGCCGGCCGGCGCGCCGCAGCTGTCGTTGCTCACTTGCCCTCACCCAGTTCGATTGGCACGCCTACCAGCGAGCCGTACTCGGTCCATGATCCGTCGTAGTTCTTCACGTTCGGCAGGCCCAGGATCTCGTGCAGCACGAACCAGGTGTGCGCGGAGCGCTCGCCGATCCTGCAGTACGCGATCGTGTCCTTCCCGAAGTCCACGCCGGCCTCGTCCCGGTAAAGGGCGGTGAGGGCGTCGTCGGCCTTGAACGTGCCGTCCTCGTTCGCGGCCTTGGACCACGGGACGTTCTTCGCGGTCGGGATGTGCCCGCCGCGCTGCGCCTGCTCCTGCGGCAGGTGCGCCGGGGCGAGCAGTCGCCCGGCGAACTCGTCGGGCGAGCGCACGTCGACCAGGTTCTCCTTGCCGATCGCGTCGATGACCTCGTCGCGCTTGGCCCGCAGCGAGGCGTCCTGCGCCGACGCGGTGTAGCTGGTCTTCGCCCTGGCGGGCACGTCGGTGGTCAGCTCACGCGACTCGAGCTCCCACTTCTTGCGGCCGCCGTCGAGAAGCAGCACGTTCTGGTGGCCGTACAGCTTGAAGTACCAGTAGGCGTAGGCGGCGAACCAGTTGTTGTTGCCGCCGTAGAGCACCACGGTGTCGTCGTTGGAGATGCCACGCTCGGAGAGCAGCGTCTCGAAGCCCACCTTGTCCACGAAGTCGCGGCGGACGGGGTCCTGAAGGTCCTTCTTCCAGTCGATCTTGATCGCGCTTGGGATGTGACCCTTGTCGTAGGCGCTTGTGTCCTCGTCTACCTCGACGATGACGGTGCCAGGCGCACCAATGTGGGCCTCGACCCAGTCGGCGTCGACTAGGACGTCGGAACGGCTCATGACTGAGAAACCTCCTTGTGCGGCCCGCCCTAGTGGGCCGGCCGGATTCTTTGGATGAGTAGGTACATCTGGCAACCGAGGCAGTAGTCGAATGCCGCGTTGAGGAACGCGGCGGCCAGAGCGAACGCGGCGAAAACGATCCCGAGGAGCGGCACGCCGGCCGCGAAGCCGATCGCGCCGATCCCGGCGAACACCATCCCCACTCCCTGAGAGAAGCGGGGCGGGGCCTCCGGCTCGGTCTTGGACGGTGGCCCCAGCCTCGGCCGGACCAGGTGACGGAAGATGAGGCCGTAGGGGGCGTAGCGCAGGCCCGCCAGCGCTCCCACGGCGAATACCAGCGTCTGAGCGAAGAGGATCCAGCCGGCGACGAGATGCGAAACGCCGGCGGTGACCAAGACGACCGCGAGGACCACGGTCGTGATCGTCGCGCCGAAGCGCGGGCCACGCGAGTCAATGGTCATGATCATGCTCCAGACGCAGGTTGGGGCCTTTAACGTTCTCCGCCTGCCCGCGGCGCGGCCGCGCTAACTCAGGCGACGAAGGGCACGGGCGGCGGACACATGGCGGTCGCGACCCGGCAGTAGTCGACAGCCCGCCGCTTCGTGAGCATCTTGGCTGTTCTGGAAGGCACGTACCCGATGCTATGCACTGGGGAGACTACTGTCACCACCAGGCCTACCGACATGAGGCCTATTGTCGCCTGGTTTAGTGGGAAATTCAAGGGGCACCGCCCGCGTCGACGACGGCAGCCACCGCGGTCAGGAGGTCAGCCTTGCGCAGCGGACCCGAGGCCCGGCTGGTGATGCCGCCGAGGGCGTCGAGCACCAGGACCGTCGGCGTGGACAGCACGTGCAGCCGCCTGGTCAGGTCCATCCGGTCCGCGGCGTCGATCTCGACGAACGAGACGCCGTCCCGTTCCCTTGCCACCTCGGTGAGCAGTTCCCTGGTCGGGCCGCAGTAGGCGCACACCTCGGTGGAGAACTGCACGAGGGTCGCCCGCGGGCCCAGTGGCGCGCCCAGGTCCGCGGCGCTGAGCCCGTCGGAGGAGGAGGGCTGGCCGGGCGTCCCCGGATGAAAACGCCCCTGGCGCTTGCGCAGCACGAAGCCCGCCGCGGACGCCGCGGCGAGGACGACCACGAGCGCTATCAGGCCACCGACCACGACTAGTCCAGCACCGTTACCGCTGAGAGCTATTCCCTGCGAACGGATATTGCCCCTGCGATCAGGCCGTGACCTGGATCGCCTGCCCGTGGCCGACCGTCACCTGGAAGGCGGCCACGTTCTTGCTCGACAGTCCCACGGATCCGGGATAGTAGACCGTGCCCTCAAGGTTGTCGGTCACCCAGTCCCCGGCGAGTACGCGGTTCCCGCTTGAGTCGATCACCCAGAGCTGGCAGCTCGTGCCCACCGGTATGCCGCTGACCTTCGTGTCGAGCTGGGTGCCCCAGCCCATCGCGCTGTAGCTGATCGTGGCGGTCATGCTGCCCGACTTCCCGGTGACGGTCTGCATCGGCCCGTTCGGTGGGCCGACGTAGAGGCCAGACTGCCCCGAGGCGCTAGCGGGCTGCGCGGCGGGGCTTGACCCGAGCCGCAGCCCGCCGAACACGCCGACGGCAATGATCAGCGCCGCCGCGACGCCAAGGCTGGCTTCCCGCCAGCGGCGACGGCGACGGCGGGCCGCCGTCAGGTCGAGCACCGTGGCGAGCAGCTCGCGGTGCGGCTCTGGCGCCTCGTCCGCGGCAGCGGGCAAGGGTTCGCCGGTGTCGGCGAGCGCGATGGCCTCTTCCTTCGAGACGCGGGCGAGCAGGGCCGGCAGGCCGGCCAGGCCGGCGAGCTCGTCCCGGCAGTCCTGGCAGGTCGCCACGTGCGCGTCCACCAGCGCGCGCTCGGCTGGGTCGATGGCGCCGAGCACGTAGACGCCAAGCGAGATGCGTGCGTCTGCGCAGTCCATGGTCTGCATCATGGTGCCAGCCCCCGTTCCTGGAGAGCCAGCTTCAGCGCCTTCAGCGCGTAGTAGGTGCGCGACTTCACGGTCCCGGCCGGGATGCCGAGGGTAGCCGCCGCCTCGGCCACCGAGCAGCCGCGGTAATAGGTCTCGACGATGACAGAACGGTGATCGGGCCGCAGCGACGCCAGCGCCTCGGCCACGGCCCACGACTCGAGCGTGCGGTCCGCGTCATCGTGCGCGGGCAGCGTGTCGAACGCTTCCTGACCGGTCTCCGGTGGCCGGGACTGACGCGCCCGGTAGGCGTCTACTGCCAAGTTGCGAGCCACGGCGAACAGCCAGGGGCGCGCCGGTCGGTCCGTGAGGGCCTCCGGATGTCGCCAGGCCCGCACAATGGTCTCTTGCACGAGGTCCTCCGCCTTCTGCCTGTCTCCGCCGGTCAGGTGCAGGGCGTACCGAAGCAGCGCTCCGCCGTGTTCGGCGTACAGCGCCCGTACAAAGGCATCGTCGGCCATGCGCTCATCGCTGGCCGTCCCTGGGGGGTCGTCCCCCCGAGGGATCGCTGTGCTCGGCACATTAGGGAGAACGTCCGCTTCCGCCGTCCGGTTCAATGACGGCGGGGAATTTCGCTGCCCGGGAGGACCTGGGTCCGTGCTCACAGTCACCGGTATACCGGCTTGAAGTAGCCGAATGCAACCGAATCACAGCAATTGGTGACCGTTTGTGATCAATGTTTCCCATGTTTACTGGGTATTACTGGGGTGAAGCTAATCACGTTTACTACCGGGATGACCGCTTCCGGCCTGGAGCGTTACGGACCCGGCGGCACCCTCAGCCGCCGGCGAAGGGCGGCAGCACCTCGATGACCGCACCCTCGTCGAGCACGATCGAATCCCTGGCCGCCCGGCCCACCGGATCGGCGTTTACCAGGAACGACGACCTCGCGATGACGGTCGCCAGCCGGGTGTCAGGCTGCCGGCTGGCGACCGCCGCGTCAAGCGCCTCGCGGAGCGTTACCGCGTCGACGGACTCCTCCGGCATGCCCGCTGCCTGCTTCGCTGCCGCCCAGTACCTGATGGTGACCTTGGCCATGTCGGTTATCCTTACTTCAACGGGACCTCGGGCGATGTTGCCCCCGGGTCCCGTTTGTGCTTATACAGATAACGTGCCTTCTCATCCTGCCTCGGCCCGGGTGGTCCCCCAACCCGCCGCGGTCAGGATTAGCAGGTTCGCCGCTGGCGTTCACGCGCCCCTAAGCCTGGAGGTGGCATCACGTGAGTGAGTTGCTGTTGGTGACCGGCGTCCTCGAGCCTTCGTCGGAGGTTCTGCCTGCTCTCGGCCTCCTCCTGCACTCCGTCCGCGTGCTGCCCGCCGATGCCTCCGCGCTCGTCGAGGCACCACCCGCGGATGTCGTCCTTGTCGACGCGCGCCGCGACCTCGCGCACGCCAAGAGTATCTGCCGCCTGCTGCACACGACCGGGCTTGACTGCCCCATGCTCGCGATCGTCACCGAGGGCGGGCTTGCCGCGATCAGCGCGGAGTGGAACGCTGACGATGTGATCTTGAACACAGCTGGTCCCGCCGAGGTGGAGGCCCGTCTCAGGCTTGCCACCGGGCGCCGCGCGCTGCGCACCGCGGCGGAGGCGCCTGACGAGATCAGGTCCGGTGACCTGGCGATTGACGAGGCGACGTACTCAGCGCGGCTGCGCGGCCGCGTGCTCGACCTCACGTTCAAGGAGTTCGAGCTGATCAAGTTCCTCGCGCAGCACCCCGGCCGGGTGTTCACCAGGGCGCACCTCCTCCAGGAGGTCTGGGGATACGACTACTTCGGCGGCACGAGGACCGTGGACGTGCACGTGCGGCGGCTGCGCGCCAAGCTCGGTCCAGAGCACGAGGCGCTCATCGGCACCGTGCGTAACGTCGGCTACCGGTTCGTTCCGGTGAAGGGCTCTCCCGAGGACAGGAGCGCCGCCGACCTGATCGCACAGGACACCGTGATCCCGGCGGACCGGTGACCTGGCCGTCGCCTTCCGGCACGGCCGTCACCGAGGGACCGCTGTCAACGGAGCTGGCCGTCCAGGTTCAGCAGCTCGCCGCCGCCGCGACTCGCGCGGACGGCGTGGCGCCGCTCTCCGAGGACGTCCTGCTCCAGGTGCGGCACGGCAGCGGCGCGCGGGCCCGCGACCTGGTCCTGACATCCGGCGACGGCGTCCTCGCGGGGTACGCGCACCTGGACGCGCCCTATGAGGAGGCACAGGGCGGCGACGCGAGCGGAGAGCTCGTCGTCCACCCTGGCCACCGGCGCCGTGGCTACGGCACGGCGCTCAGCTCGGCGCTGCTCGCGGGCGCGGGCGGGGCCGGCATCCGGCTCTGGGCCCACGGCGAGCTGCCTGGCGCGGTCGGGCTCGCGAAGGCCGCCGGGTACACCAGGTTCCGCGCGCTGTGGCAGATGCGGATGCCGCTGGCCCGGGTGCCCGCCGACGACCCGGCGGCTCCGCCCGGGGTCACGATCCGCACCTTCAGGCCTGGTTCCGACGAGGAAGCCTGGCTCGCGGTCAACCACCGCGCGTTCGCCCACCATCCCGAGCAGGGCGCCTGGACCATGGCGGACCTCCGGCTGCGGGAGGCCGAGCCGTGGTTCGACCCGGCCGGCTTCTTCCTGGCGGAGCGGGACGGCCAGCTCGCGGGGTTCCACTGGACCAAGGTGCATGCCGATGGCGGCGCAGGCGGCGCGCCGATCGGCGAGGTCTACGTGGTGGGTGTCGACCCCGGCAAGCAGGGCGGCGGCCTCGGACGCGCCCTGACCCTCGCGGGCCTCGCTTACCTGCGGCGCCTCGGGCTCGCCGACGTCATGCTCTACGTGGACGAGGACAACACGGCGGCGGTACGGATGTACACGGCACTCGGCTTCAGCCGCTGGTCAACAGACGCGATGTACCGGCACTAGTCTTCCCGCGTTCCCCGCTCGCCTCAGGAGGAGGCTCTTACGGGCGGATCCCCAGGGCCTTGTCTAGCTCGCTCTTCGAGAGCGGGCCGTCGCTCGCCGCGACGGTCGCGAGAACCTCGGCGTAGAGTTCTATCTCACCAAGCGCCACGTCGTCGTGAACACGAAGGTCAACCTGCATGGGTATCGTGTTCACCTCCTTCGACCGAGCGCTGCTCGCTCCGCCCTTCAGGTTACGTCGCCACACCATTCCTCCGCATGACCCATCGGGGCCATTCGCAGACCACCCTTGTGTACGTTTTACCCGGCTTCCCGATAACGATTCCGCGACTCGGTAGCGGAAATCTTCTGGTTCCGGTATGTGGCATCTGTGCACTTTGGGAACGGTATACACCCTGCGTAGCGCCAGTCCCAGCGGCACCATATGTCGGTTTATCTTGCGGAAGATGACTCAATGTCCGCATATCGTAGGGTAACTGATTGACTACAGCTTACGTCATGGGTTGCCCCGGCGCCATGGCCTGAGCAGGGACATCTACCAAAGTCGAAGCCCTCATGACCGTAATCCCACGAATGTCCACCTAACCCGGAACTCAATATCTGCAACTTTCGCAACAGGCCAAGTTGGGATATAACGGGACACTCGGTCGTTTCGGTTGCGGACGGTGGCTCCCGGGGGAAGAGTCGTGTTCGTAACAGCTACCAGGGGGAGCTCGCTACCTGGGCGATCCCATACCAGGCCCGGCACCGTTAGACTCCGGACATCGTCCCCGTAGACCTCTCAGGACCCAAGATTCTCGTGATGCCATGAATGAAAACAGTGACCTCCTGCCGAACCTGCTGCACGAAGAGTTCGAGATGCAGATGCGCGGCTACAGCCGCCGCCAGGTTGACGACTTTGTAGCGCGCCGCAACAACGAGATCAGGGAACTAGAGCAGCGGCTCTCCCGGTCCTTCGATGAGTCTGAGCACCTGCGCCGCGAAATTTCCACCGTGCGCCAGCAGGCGCTCTCCGGCAGGCCCGCGCACGAGGAGATCAGCGAGCGGATCGCGCAGATCCTCAAGCTGGCGGACGACGAGGCGAAGGCCCAGATTAACAAGGCCGACGACGACATCGCCAAGCAGCGGGCCGACGCGCAGCAGGAGTCTGAGCGGGTCCGTGCCGACGCGCGGGAGCAGGCCGAGCGGATGCTGACCGCCGCACAGGAGCAGGCCGAGCGGACCATTTCCGCCGCCCGCAACGAGGCGGACAAGACCCGCACCGCGGCGCGCACCGAGGCTGACCGGTTGACCAGCGACACGCGGAAGAAGGCGGATCAGGCGCTCGCCCAGGCCAAGGCCCAGGCGAAGAAGGTGCTTGACGAGGCCACGGCCCGCGCGACGGCCATCCACGACGGCGCCGAGCGCAGGCTCAACCTGCTCAGCACCAGGCACTCGGATACGGTCAGGCGGCTGACGGACATCCTGGACGGTGTGCAGGGCCTTGTCGCCGCGGAAGGCGCGCGGATGTCGCTTGAAGAAGAGGTCAACCAGTCGGCGAGCAGGGCGGTCAGCCTCGCGGAAGCCGCCGACGCCGCTGCCGCGGCCGCCGCCCCCCAGGAGGTTGGCGCCGACGGCGAAAGCGACCGCGACCTCGCGCTGCTCGCACCGCCCGCGCCGGAAACGGTCGCCGCGTCGGCCGT